>CASFSP010000167.1 GCA_949297385.1 uncultured Oscillospiraceae bacterium | reverse complement strand
CTGATATCGCAAGAACCGAACACTACCACGAGGGCACAATCCCGCTGCAGACACTGCGCGCTGACATCGACTACGGTTTTGCCGAAGCCAACACAACTTTCGGTAAAGTAGGCGTTAAGGTTTGGATTTACAAAGGTGAAGTGCTCAAAGGTGCTAAACCTCGTAAAGAAGGAGGCAACAGATAATGCTTTTACCAAAAAGAGTAAAATACCGCAGAGTTCACAGAGGCCGCATGAAAGGCAAAGCAACCCGCGGTAACAAAGTAACATACGGCGAGTTTGGTTTGCAGGCTTTGGAACCGGCATGGATCACCTCCAACCAGATCGAAGCAGCCCGTATTGCCATGACACGTTACATCAAACGTGGCGGTCAGGTTTGGATAAAGATTTTCCCGGACAAACCGGTTACAGAAAAACCGGCTGAAACCCGCATGGGTTCCGGTAAAGGTAGCCCGGAATACTGGGTAGCCGTTGTTAAACCGGGCAGAGTTCTGTTCGAAATCGGCGGCGTATCCGAAGATCTCGCAAGAGAAGCTATGCGTCTTGCTATGCACAAGTTGCCTATCAAGTGCAAGTTCGTTAAAAAGGATGAGGTAGGTGAATAGTATGAAAGCAAGTGAACTCCGTAACATGTCAGCTGCAGAACTGACAAACAAACTGAAAGAATTAAAAGCAGAGCTGTTCAACCTTCGTTTTCAACATGCTATCAATCAGCTGGAAAATCCAATGAGAATTAAAGCAGTCAAAAAAGACATCGCAAGAGTTAACACTGCTCTTAGCGCTATCGACAAATAATAAGGGGAGGTAAGACAATGGAACGCAATTTGAGAAAAACAAGAGTTGGCACAGTTGTTTCTGACAAAATGGACAAAACAATTGTTGTTGCTATCGAAGACAGAGTTAAACACCCTTTATACAAAAAGATAGTTAAAAAGACTGTTAAATTCAAAGCTCATGACGAGAACAATGAATGCGGCATCGGCGACCGTGTAGAAATCATGGAAACACGCCCGCTTTCAAAGGACAAAAATTGGAGACTTGTCAAGATAGTAGAAAAAGCTAAATAAGCTATTGAAAAGGAGGATATGTACACATGGTACAGATGCAGACCTATTTAAAGGTTGCTGACAACACCGGCGCAAAAGAACTGATGTGCATACGCGTTCTGGGCGGTACACGCAGAAGATATGCAAACATCGGCGATGTTGTTGTAGCTTCCGTTAAAAAGACAACACCCGGCGGCGTTGTTAAAAAAGGTGAAGTTGTAAAAGCTGTTATCGTTCGTACAAAGAGCGGCATCCGCCGTGAAGACGGTTCCTACATCCGTTTTGACGAAAACGCAGCAGTTATTATAAGAGATGATAAAAATCCGAGAGGCACTCGTATTTTTGGACCCGTTGCCCGCGAACTGCGTGACAAAGGTTACCTTAAAATCTTGAGCCTTGCACCGGAATCACTGTAAGGAGAGTTATAAATGAATAAAGTTCATGTAAAAACTGGTGATACCGTAAAAATTATCAGCGGTAAAGATCGTGGTGAAACCGGCAAAGTGCTCGCTGTAAGCCCCAAAGAAGGCAAAGTTATTGTTGAAGGTCTGAACATGGTTAAAAAACATGTTAAACCCAGAAGACAGGGCGAAAGCGGCGGCATAGTAGACGCCGAAGGCGCTATCTACGCTTGCAAGGTTATGCCCGTGTGTCCCAAATGCGGCAAAGCCACAAGAGTGGGCCACAAAATGGTTGACGGCAAAAAAGTTCGTATCTGCAAACACTGCGGTGCAGAATTATAATAAGAAGGAGGAACTTTAAATGTCTAATCTGAAAGAATTATATGTAAAAGAAGTTGCTCCTGCTCTTATGAAGCAGTTCAACTACAAAAGCGTAATGCAGATTCCCAAACTGGAAAAAGTTGTTGTTAACGTTGGCTGTTCAGAAGCCAAAGACAACTCCAAAGTTATCGAATCAGTTGTTGAGGACATCAAAAAAATCACAGGTCAGCAGCCGATCGTTTGCAAAGCCAAAAAATCCGTTGCTAACTTTAAACTGCGTGAAGGCATGCCTATCGGTGTTAAAGTAACACTGCGCGGCGAAAGAATGTACGAGTTCGTTGACAGACTGTTCAACGTAGCTCTGCCCCGCGTAAGAGACTTCCACGGCATCAACGGCAACAGCTTTGACGGCCGCGGCAACTACTCTTTCGGTATCAAAGAGCAGCTGATATTCCCTGAGATAGAGTACGATAAAATCGACGCTATCCGTGGTATGGATATCTCGTTCGTAACCACTGCACACACAGACGAAGAAGCCAAAGTTCTTTTGAAATCTTTGGGCGCTCCGTTCGCAAACTAAGGGGGATATAGACTATGGCAAAAACATCCATGAAGGTTAAACAGCAGCGCGAACCTAAATTTTCAACAAGACAGTACAACAGATGCAAAATCTGTGGCAGACCGCATGCTTATCTGAGAAAATACGGCATTTGCCGTATCTGCTTCCGCGAACTGGCCTACAAAGGCGAAATTCCCGGAGTAAAGAAAGCAAGCTGGTAATTAACTTTTAAAATTATAAGGAGGCAAGATTATGAATATCACTGATCCTATCGCGGACTTGCTGACCAGAATCAGAAATGCTTCACAGGCAAGACACGAAACAGTTGACGTACCTGCATCCAACATGAAAAAAGCTATTGCTCAGATTCTTGTTGATGAAGGTTATATCAAAAGCTTTACAGTGAAGGAAGATAGCAAACAGGGCGTTATCACCATCACACTGAAATACACAGAAACAAACGCACCTGTAATCACAGGCCTGCGCAGAATTTCTAAACCGGGTCTTCGCATCTACACCAGCTGCGAAGATATGCCGAAGGTTATGAAGGGTATCGGCACAGCTATCATTTCTACACCTAAAGGCGTTATGACAGACAAGAAAGCCCGCAAAGAAAATGTGGGCGGCGAAGTTCTCGCTTTTGTATGGTAAGGGGGTAAATAGTTATGTCGAGAATAGGAAGAAAACCCATCGCTATTCCAGCAGGTGTAAAAGTTACAGTTGATGGAAATAATGTTACAGTTGCTGGCCCTAAGGGTACACTCAATTCCACTTTTCACAACAAAATGACCGTAAAGGTTGAAGGTGAAACAGTTGTAGTTACCCGTCCTGATGACGAAAACGAATCAAAATCCTTGCACGGATTGACAAGAACACTTATAAGCAATATGGTTACAGGTGTTTCCGAAGGCTTCTCCAAAGAACTGGAAGTACTTGGCGTTGGTTACAGGGTTGCAAAACAGGGCACAAACCTGGTTATGAACCTGGGTTACTCACATCAGGTTATCGTTCCGGAAGTAGACGGCATCAAAATTGAATGTCCGGATGCTAACAAAATCAAAGTTATCGGTATCGACAAACAGAAAGTCGGTCAGTTTGCGGCCGAAATTCGCGAAAAACGCCCGCCGGAACCCTACAAGGGCAAAGGTATCCGCTATGTTGGCGAATATGTAATCCGCAAAGAAGGTAAAACAGGTAAAGGTAAATAATAAAGGAGTGAGCTAATTATGGTAAAGAAACCAAACAGTAACCAGGCAAGACTTAGAAGACATGCCAGAGTTCGCAGAAAAATCAGCGGTACAGCTGCACGTCCTCGTCTTAATGTTTTCCGCTCCTCAAAGCACATCTATGCTCAGATTATTGACGATGTAGCCGGCGTAACACTGGCCAGCGCGTCAACAATGGACAAAGATTTTACAAGCTATGGCGGTAACATAGAAGCTGCAAAAGCAGTTGGTATCAAAGTTGCAAAAGCAGCTCTTGAAAAAGGCATTACAACAGTAGTGTTTGACCGTGGCGGCTATATCTATCATGGTCGTGTAAAAGCATTGGCAGAAGGCGCCCGCGAAGGCGGCTTAGTGCTGTAGGAGGGATACAATGGAAAGAATTGACGCAAGCGTTTTGGACCTTCAGGAGAAGGTTGTATCAATCAATCGTGTATCAAAAACCGTTAAAGGCGGCCGTATAATGAAGTTCTCAGCTTTGATAGTTGTAGGCAACGGCGACGGCATTGTAGGTTATGGTATAGGTAAAGCAGCCGAGGTGCCGGAAGCTATCCGCAAAGGCGTTGAGGATGCAAGAAAAAATCTGGTAAGAATATCTATGAAGGGAACAACAATTCCCCACGAGACAGTAGGCGCCTTCGGTGCTGCAAGAGTTCTGATGAGACCTGCTGCTCCCGGTACAGGTGTTATTGCAGGCGGCGCTGTTCGTGCTGTTCTGGAAGCTGCCGGTATCAAAGATATACGTACAAAATCTCTTCGTTCAAGAAACCCCGGTAACGTTGTTGCTGCCACAGTAGCAGGTCTTGCTTCTGTAAGAACAGTTGCTCAGGCTGCAAAAATCCGCGGTATTGACGAAAAAGACATATTAGGCTAATAGGAGGTACTTTGAAATGGCTGATGAGAAAATCATGGAAGTAGCAGTTGAAAAAGCACCTGCTAAAAGGGGTAGAAAGCCCAAAAAAGCCCAGGTTACAACAGTAACCGTTAAACTGGTAAAAAGCCTTGCAGGCTGCATTCAGAATCAGAAAGATTGTGCGGCAGCCCTGGGCCTCAAAAAAGTCGGCGATGTAAAGGTTCATCCTGACAACGCCGCCACACAGGGTAAAATCAGAAAGATTGCTCACCTTGTAGAGGTAGTAAAGTAATTTAACAGGGAGGTGCACAATTATGATGCTTCACGAATTGAAACCTGCAGAAGGTTCTACAAAAGCTGCTAAGAGAAAAGGTCGTGGTCACGGCAGCGGTAACGGTAAAACAGCCGGTTACGGCCACAAAGGTCAGAAAGCCCGTTCCGGCGCTAAGAAAGCCGGTTTTGAAGGCGGTCAGCTCCCTCTTCAGAGAAGACTTCCCAAAGTGGGCTTTAACAACAGTGTATTCGCAACAGTTTACTCCACAATCAATGTAAAAGATTTGGAAGCAAGATTTGAAGCCGGCAGCGTAGTTGACGAAGCTGCAGTAGTAGCCAGCGGTCTTGTAAAGAAAGTAAACGACGGCATTAAAGTTCTGGGCAACGGCGAGATCACAAAGCCGATGACAGTACAGCTTAAAGCTTTCTCTGCATCTGCTAAAGAAAAAATCGAAAAAGCAGGCGGAAAGGCAGAGGTGAAATAAGAGTGTTACAGACATTTAGAAATGCATGGAAAATCGAGGATCTGCGCAAAAAGCTGATTTTTACAGCGATCGTTCTGGTAATCTACCGTCTTGGTTGTGCCATCGCGGTTCCTTTTATCCAACCCACCGCTCTTAAAAACATGTTTTCAGTGGTCGACAGCAACACATTTGGTCTGGGCTTCATAAACATGATGAGCGGCGGCGCATTTGCCAATGCCACTCTGTTCGCCTTGGGTGTTATACCCTACATCAACGCATCTATCATCATTACCCTTTTGACAGTGGCCATTCCTTATCTGGAAAACCTGTCAAAACAGGGTGATGAAGGCAGAAAGAAAATTGCAAAGATAACAAGATATGTAAGTATCGGTATAGCTTTTATACTGGGCTTTGGTTACTATTCAGTACTTAAAAGCAGAAGCATACTTATGTATGACGAAGGCCTGGCCGGTTTCTTCACCGGCTTGGTAATTGTTATCACATTTGTGGCAGGTTCACTGCTGCTTATGTGGATGGGTGAACAGATTGATAAGAAAGGTATCGGCAACGGCGTATCTCTTATCATTTTCACTGGTATCATTTCCAGACTGTCAGATACTGCCATGGTATACATCGCCATGCTGCAGGATGCTATACAGAATAAAAAGACAATCAACTTTTTGCTGGTTCCGCTGTTCCTGGTTTTCTCCGTGCTGGTAATCGCTTTCGCAGTTGTTCTCAACAACGCTGAAAGAAGAATACCCATTCAGTACGGCAAGCAGGTGGTGGGCAGAAAGATGATCGGCGGCCAGAGTTCACATCTTCCGATAAAAGTAAATATGTCCGGTGTTATGCCTATCATATTTGCCAGTGCACTGGTTTCCATACCCGGCACAATAAGAAGCTTTTTCACCATCGAAAGCGCTTTCTGGAATGAATTTTTGGCTATATTCAACTATAACGGCGCAGTTTACGCGGTTATGTATGTATTCCTGATTATTGTATTTAACTTCTTCTATGTTACAATGCAGTACAATCCGCTGGAAATTGCAAATAACCTGCGCAAAAACAACGGCGTTATCCCCGGTTTCCGTCCGGGCAAACAGACTCAGGACTTTATAACAAAGGTTTTGGGTAAAATTACATTTATCGGTGCGTTGTTCCTGTGTGTTGTTGCAATACTGCCTATAATAATGGGCAACCTGACCAACACAGGCATTCAGATGGGCGGTACTTCACTGCTTATCGTTGTAGGTGTTGCTCTTGAAACTTCACAGCAGCTTGAAAGCCAGATGGTTGCACGCCATCACAAAGGATTTTTGGAATAATAACCGATAGTCTTTGAAATAAGGAGACAATAATTATGAACATTATATTATTAGGTGCTCCGGGTGCCGGTAAAGGCACACAGGCAGAAATCATTTGCGAAAAACTTGGTATCCCCACCATTTCCACAGGTGCTATACTCCGTCAGGCTATGAAGGACGGCACAGAAATGGGTAAAAAAGCCAAAAGCTTTGTTGAAGCGGGTGCCCTGGTTCCTGACGATGTTATTATCGGCATCGTAAAGGAAAGACTGGCAGCAGATGACTGCAAAAACGGCTTTATTCTTGACGGTGTTCCCAGAACAATTGCTCAGGCACAGGCAATTGATGAAATGGGTATCAAGATAGATATGGCTTTGGATATAGAGGTTAAGGACGAAACAATAATCGAACGCGTAAGCGGAAGAAGAGTTTGCTCCTGCGGCGCCTCTTATCACATCAAATATAAACCCAGCGCAGTAGAGGGTGTTTGCGATAAATGCGGTCAGCCGCTGACTATCCGCAAAGATGATGAACCCGCAACAGTGCTGGACCGCCTGACAAACTATCACAAACAGACCGAGCCTTTGAAAGATTATTACAAGGCAAAAGGAATCCTGGTTGAAGTTGACGGCGAAGGCAGCGTGGAAAACACAACAGCGCTTGTGCTGAAAGCTTTAGGAGTGTAATACCGTGATTATTATAAAAAGCCCCGAAGATATAAAAAAATTAAAAACCGCTTGCAAAATCAGTGCGGATGTGTTAAAATACGCCGGGGAACAAATCAATGCAGGTATGTCTACTTACGAGCTGGATAAACTTATATACGACTTTATCACCGCAGCTGGTGCTCGCCCTTCCTTTTTAGGCATGTATGGCTTTAAAGGAAGTGCCTGCATTTCTATAAATGATGAGGTTATACACGGAATACCGTCCAAAAAGACCATCATCAGAAGCGGTGATATTGTCAGTATAGATGTGGGAGCCTATATCAACGGCTACCACGGTGATAACGCTTACACATATAAAGTAGGTGCTGTCAGTCCCTCTGCTGAAAAGCTTTTGCGTGTTACCAACGAATGTCTGCATCTGGGGATAGCGGCTGCACAACCAGGCAACAGGGTGGGTGACATTGGATATGCTGTTCAGAAACATGCAGAGGAAAACGGCTTTTCTGTCGTAAGAGAATATGTCGGCCATGGCGTCGGCAGAGATTTGCATGAGGAACCGGAAGTGCCCAACTACGGCAGACCGGGTCACCTTGCGCGTCTTGTGCCGGGTATGACCATAGCCATTGAGCCCATGATAAACGAAGGAACAGCCAATGTTAAAGTCATGCCGGACGGCTGGACCGTAAAAACAACAGACGGCAAACTGTCTGCTCATTTCGAGCATACCATTGCCATAACTGAAAAAGGTCCGGTTATATTGACATGTGCTGACGGTGACTTCTGATGGAGTTGCAGGTCGGCAGTATAGTTCTGTCCAAGGCGGGCAAAGACAAGGGCAGTTATTTCTGTGTTGTTGAGCTGACAGGCAATTATTGTTTTGTGCGGGACGGCAAAATCCATCCGTTGGAAAAACCGAAACGCAAAAACATAAAGCATGTTATAAAGACCCCGAAAGTATTGCAATCAGAGGCTTTGCAAGTGAATAAGCATCTGAAAAAGGCTATTGACAGCCTATCTGATAATTAGGAGGAATATTATGGCTAAAGATGATGTAATTGAAGTGGAAGGAACAGTGGTTGAGGCAATGCCCAACGCCATGTTTCAGGTAGAACTTGCAAATGGCCATCGTTTGCTTGCTCACATTTCAGGAAAACTGAGAATGAATTTCATTCGCATTTTACCGGGCGATAAGGTAACAGTTGAAATGTCACCTTACGATTTAACAAAGGGGCGCATTACATGGCGTTCCAAATAACACAGCATTAATAGGAGGTTACAAATATGAAGGTAAAGCCATCCGTTAAACCAATGTGCGAAAAATGCAAGGTTATCAAACGCAAAGGTAAAGTTATGGTAATCTGCACAAATCCCAAACACAAACAGCGTCAGGGCTAATCTGACAATTATTTGAGCAGGAGGTAAGATATATGGCTCGTATATCAGGTGTTGACTTGCCCAGAGAAAAACGTGTTGAAGTAGGCCTTACTTATATCTACGGTATAGGTCTGTCCACATCACAGAAACTTCTCGCGGCTGCCGGCGTAAATCCGGACACAAGAGTAAAAGACCTTACAGATGATGAAGTACAGGCAATCAGAGATCAGATTGAAAAACAGCAGGTTACAGTAGAAGGCGATCTTCGCAGACAGACAGCTTTGGACATCAAGAGATTGGTTGAAATCGGCTGTTACAGAGGTGTAAGACACCGCAAAGGTTTGCCGGTTCGCGGTCAGAGAACAAAGACCAACGCCAGAACACGCAAAGGCGCTAAGAAGACTGTAGCAAACAAGAAGAAATAATCAAGGAGGCTAAACAGCAATGGCAGTTAAAAAGACAGCTACTCGCAAAAGAGTGCAGCGCAAGAACATTGAACGCGGTGCAGCCCATATTCAGTCTACATTTAACAACACAATTGTTACAATCACAGACATCCAGGGCAACGCTATTTCTTGGGCAAGCGCAGGCGGCCTCGGTTTCAGAGGTTCAAGACAGGCTACACCCTATGCAGCTCAGATGGTAGCAGAAGCAGCAGCAAAAGCAGCTATGGAGCACGGCCTGAAAACCGTTGAAGTATATGTAAAAGGACCTGGCCAGGGCAGAGAATCTGCAATCAGAGCTTTGCAGGCAGCAGGCTTAGAGGTAAATATGATCAAGGACGTTACCCCTATTCCGCACAACGGTTGTCGTCCACCTAAAAGAAGACGCGTTTAATAAGGAGGAATTACAATGGCAAGATATACAGGCGCAGTATGCCGCCAGTGCCGCAGAGAAGGACAGAAACTTTTCCTGAAAGGCGAACGTTGCTACTCTGACAAATGTGCACTTGCAAGAAGATCTTTCGCCCCCGGCCAGCACGGTCAGGCAAGAAAGAAGAGCTCTGAATATGGTATTCAGATGAGAGCTAAACAGAAAGCAAAGAGATATTACGGTGTTCTGGAAAGCCAGTTTGCAAAATATTTTGATATGGCTGAAAACAGAGCAGGTATGGCAGGCGAAAATCTGCTTAAGATCCTTGAAAGCAGACTGGACAACGTTGTTTACCGCGCAGGCTTCGGCATGAGCCGTCGTCAGGCAAGACAGCTTGTTTTACATCGTCATTTCACTGTAAACGGTGAAAGAGTAAACATTCCGTCATACCTTGTTAAACCAGGTGACGTAGTGGCAGTTCACGGCTCAGCATGTGACAAAATCAAAGAAAATGTTGAACTTAACTCTGCAAGACCGACTCCCATGTGGATGTCTATGGACAAAGACAACTTGAAGGCAACAATCAACCGTCTGCCTGAAAGAAGCGAGATCGATCTTGATGTTGAAGAACAGCTTATCGTTGAACTTTACTCAAAATAACCCACCCCAGCATCGGGAATGCAATTATAAAAGCAGCCTTAGTTTTATAATAGGAGGGTTTACAAATGTTAGAAATCGAAAAACCAAGAATAGAAACAGCGGTTTTGTCCGAAGACGGACAGTACGGCAAATTTGTTGTTGAACCCCTGGAAAGAGGTTTTGGCATTACACTTGGCAATTCCCTTAGAAGAATTTTGCTGTCTTCTCTGCCCGGCGTCGCAGTTACAAACATAAAAATTGACGGCGTTCTGCATGAATTTACATTTATCAACGGAGTAAAAGAAGATGTTACAGATATAGTTTTGAATGTGAAAGGTATCACAGCAAAACTGTTCTGTGACGAGGCAAAAACAGTCCGCATCAACGCCACAGGCCCCTGTGAGGTTACTGCCGGCTCCATTGAAACAGATGCAGATATCGAGATTTTGAATCCCGACTGGCACATCGCTACTTTGAGCGAAGGCGCCAAACTGGTTATGGAATTGACATTTGACCGCGGCCGCGGTTATGTTCCTGGTGATAAGAACAAGAAAGCACAGGAATTTACCACCCTTGGTGTTTTGCCCACAGACAGTATCTACACACCTGTTCTGAAGGTAAACTATTCGGTGGAAAATACTCGTGTAGGCCAGATAACAGACTATGACAAACTGACAATTGAAGTTTGGACAAACGGTGTTATCAACGCCAACGAAGCGATGAGCATCGGCGCAAGAATTCTTATCGAACATCTGAACCTTTTTGTTGGTCTTTCAGATGATGTTGCTATGCCCAAGATGGTTGAAAAAGACGAAACAACCCAGGAGAAAACCCTGGAAATGACAATCGAAGATCTGGATCTGTCTGTTCGTTCCTTTAACTGCTTGAAGAGGGCTGGCATACACACCGTAGAAGATCTTGTAAACAAGACCGAAAGCGAAATGATGAAGGTTAGAAACCTGGGTAGAAAGAGCTTTGAAGAAGTTATGCAGAAGCTGGCTTCTCT
>CASFSP010000166.1 GCA_949297385.1 uncultured Oscillospiraceae bacterium | reverse complement strand
TGTGGGGGAAGTAATTGTGACCGGCAGGTTTTTCAGCGCTGTTGTTTCGTAATACTTCCGATCGTCTGTGTTGTAATACATATACCTGTTGTCCGTCACGCCCATGGTCCGGCCGTCTGCAAGATAGGGGGACGGGTCAATGCCCTGACTTTCCAGCCGCCGGGCAAAGTTCTCGTCGTCCACAAACGCCAGAAGCGTGCTGACAACCACGCCGTCTTCTGTCATTTCACCCCGTCTGTACAGCTCTTCGCTGTACATGTGCCGCCGCTGTATCTGTGAGGCTGTGTAATAATTGTACACCATCCGCCGGCGTTGTACGCCGTCCAGCTTTTCCAGTTCGTCCATCAGCTGACTGGGTGTCAAGGTGCCTTCTTCAGCGGGTGAGTAGTAATATTCCAGGCTGTAGTCTACCGGATTCATAAACCGCAGCACAGACCGTGACAGATACTGGCTGAAACTGTACGCCGCCACAAACAGCACAATGCTGATAAACAGGCTGATTACCGTGGCGCGGTATCTTTTTTTGCTGCGCTTGAAGTTTTTGACCGCCATCATACCTTCAAAGCCCAGCAAGCGGCTTACAAGCGGGCCGGTTTTCACCTTTCCGGCGCTTATCTGTATATCCGCAGACTGTCTTATGGCGTCTATTGCGGACATTTTCAGCGCTTTTCGCGCGGGTATATAGGCGGATATAAGCACAGTGACAAAACCGGCTGCCGCTGCCAGCGCTATTGCTCCGACGCTGATTTTCATTTCAAAGGCTACGGGCGCAACACTGCCGAACATATAGTCAACAAGGCCGCCCAGTATATCAGCGGTAAGCTTCAGTGTGACATACACACCTGCCAGGCCGGACAGTATACCCAGCGGAATGCCTGCAACACACAGCACCATAGCTTCAAACAGCACGCTGTTTTTCAGCTGTTTTTTGGTGGCGCCTATGGATGACAGCAGGCCGAACTGCTTTGTCCTTTCGCTGACGGATATGGAAAAAGCGTTGTATATCAGCGATATGCTAGCCACTGCTATGATTGTCATCAGCACCGCCCCCAGGCCATACAACACTTTGGTGTAGTTGCTGTTGGTGCCGCCTTCACCCATATAGCGCAGCAGGCTCCGGTTGGTGACGGCTCCGCCGTCGGGGCTGTACCGGGCCGCCACATCCGGGGCTTCGGAGGGGTTGAATGTGCGGATATACGCCGTCACAGGAAGTGTGCCGTCCGGCTGTCCGGCGGTAAATATAAGGCTGATATTTCCGGTAAAATAGGCGTAATTATTGTTGGTATAGTACCCCACGACCGTATATTCTTTTTCACCTGTGATTTCCAGGTGTTCCATGTCGTAGGACTGAAAATCATAGACCGTCAGTTTGTCACCGGTGGGCTCATATATCCTGTCGCCGGTTTCTATAATCACCTTGTCACCTATACTGACAAGATGTTCGAAGAAATCCGGTACCAGCAGTTCGCTGTCATTTTCCGGAGCACGGCCGGAAGTGATATGCACCGACATTTCACTGTAAAAATCCCGGTCCACCCGGCTGATTGAATTGCATATACCGTCCCAGGGCCAGTACCGGAAACCGACCGTTTCCATGGGGATAACCTTTTCAACCCTTTCGTCCTTTTCCAGCCGCCGCAGCCGGTCATATCCGCAGTTTACAGAGGCGGAATACCAGTTGCCGCCGTCAGCTATTTCCAGGTTTATCAGAAAAGCCTGAGTTGAAACCACCAAACTGGTGACGGCGGTAAACATGGACAGGGAAAGTATGATGCCCAGGATGGTGACCAGCGTGCGGCTTTTGTTCTTTTTCAGCGTCCGCAGGGTATATTTGTTCAATATATTCATCTTTTCACCGCCTCATCCCTGACAATTTTGCCGTCGGCCAGGGTTATCACCCTGTCGGCCTGCAAGGCTATATTTTCATCATGGGTGATTACGATCAAAGTCTGGTTGTACATCCTGTTGGACATTTTCAGCAGGTCTATTATCCGGCGGCTGTTTTTGCTGTCCAGGTTGCCTGTGGGCTCGTCCGCCAGGACCACCGCAGGGCTGTTTATCAGGGCGCGGCCTATGGATACACGCTGCTGCTGGCCGCCGGACAGCTGGTTGGGCAGATGATTTTCCCTGCCTTTCAGGGAAAGGATGTCCAGCATTTCTTCCAGTTTTTCCCGGTTTACCTTTCTGCCGTCCAGCAAAAGGGGCATTGTGATGTTTTCCACCACATTCATAACCGGTATCAGGTTGTAAAACTGATATATCAGCCCCACCTGGCGGCGGCGGAATATGGCCAGATTTTCATCGTTTTGCCGGTAGACATCCTTGTCATCCAGATACACCTTGCCGGATGTGGGGCGGTCCACACCGCCCAGTATGTGCAGCAGTGTGCTTTTGCCGCTGCCGGAAGCGCCTATTATGGCAACAAATTCCCCTTTAAGCACCGAAAAGGACACATCGTCCAGGGCGACGACCTTGTTTTCGCCGCTGCCGTATATTTTTGAAATATGTTCTGCTCTCAATATCTCCATAAACACTTCTCCTTTGTCTTTGCCATAATTATATATCACAGGTATTACACGGCGGTGACTTTGCAGTGACTGATATGTCACTTTTGGTAAAAATAAAAGCCGGAAGCAGATTCCGGCTTTTACGGGTGATTGTTATTTCAAGAATTCCAGTGCATAGGCGGTGAAGTATTCCACCACCGGCAAAAAGCCTTTTTCGTCCAGGAAGAACTTGGTGTTGTGATGGTTGCTGCTGGCGTCGGGGCGGTCGCTCATGGCGCCGAAAGTCACATAGCAGCCGGGGAAGGCGTTGGTAAATTCACTGAAATCGTCACTGCCCATGTTGGGGGTATCCAGCTGTACATAATTTGCGCCTATGTCCTTTATCACCTTTTCACAGGAAGCTGTTACCGCCGGGTCATTTTCCACCGGCAGGCAGTAGCTGAGTTTTTCCAAAGCGGCGGTTGCGCCAAAGCTGTCAGCGGTGTTTTTGGCTATTTTTTCCATGTG
>CASFSP010000165.1 GCA_949297385.1 uncultured Oscillospiraceae bacterium | reverse complement strand
CTGAAAGCTGAGAAAAACGCCATCGAAGTTTCCGATGAGCTGATAGATGCCGAACTGGCTGCATTGCAGGACAGAAACTCCAGACTGGTAAGCGTATCTGACAGAGCTGCCGAAAACAACGACACAGTAAACATCGACTTTGAAGGTTTTGTAGACGGCAAAGCTTTTGAAGGCGGCAAAGGTGAAGGCTTTGATCTGCTTCTGGGTTCCGGTCAGTTTATCCCCGGCTTTGAAGATCAGATTGTAGGTCACAACATCGGCGATGAATTTGATGTAAATGTTGAATTCCCCGCAGAATATCATGCAGAAGACCTGGCTGGCAAACCGGCTGTTTTCAAAACAAAGCTCAACGAAATCAAAGTTAAGGAACTGCCTGAGCTGGATGATGAATTTGCAAAAGACATCAGCGAATTTGATACACTGGAAGCTCTGAAAGAAGACATCAGAAAACACAAAGAGGAAGAAGCCGAATCCGCAGCTCAGCTGGATCTGGAAAACAAACTGGTTCAGCAGGTTGTTGACAGCATGCAGGCCAACATTCCTCAGGCTATGTACGATGTAAGAGCTGATGAAATGGTTCAGGATTTCGCCAACAGACTGGCTCAGCAGGGTCTTGATCTGGAAACATATCTCAAGTTTACACAGATGGACCGTGAACAGTTCAAAAAGACATTTGCAGAACAGGCCGAGCAGCAGGTAAAAATCCGTCTGGCTCTGGAAGCAGTTGTTAAGGCTGAAGGCATTACAGCTTCTGACGAAGATCTGGAAGCAGAACTGCTGAGAATAAGCACCACATACAACTACCCCATCACAGAACTGAGAAAATCTGTTCCCGCTGATGAAGTAAAGAAAGACCTGGCTATACAGAAAGCCATCGACTTTATCAAAGAAAATGCAGAGATAGCTAACGCATAAGATTTGTTGTTGCGGCCTAAACTAACTAATGATAATTATTTGGAGGTTATTTTATGGCATTAGTACCTGTAGTAATAGAACAAACCAGCAGAGGAGAAAGGTCTTACGACATTTTCTCCAGACTGCTCAATGACAGGATTATAATTTTGTCTGACGAGGTAAACGACGCTACCGCCAGCCTGATAGTGGCCCAGCTGCTTTACCTGGAAGGACAGGATCCCGACAAGGATATCAATCTGTACATCAACAGCCCCGGCGGCTCTGTAACTGCCGGTATGGCAATTTATGATACAATGCAGTACATTAAATGCGATGTTTCAACAACCTGTATCGGTATGGCTGCTTCCATGGGCGCATTCCTTCTGGCCGCCGGTGCCAAAGGCAAGCGTTATGCATTGCCCAACAGTGAAATAATGATTCACCAGCCTTTGGGCGGCATGCAGGGCCAGGCTTCTGATATAAAAATTCATGCTGAGAGAATTATCAAAATGAAAGATAAACTCAACAGAATTTTGGCAGAAAGAACAGGCCAGACACTGGAAAAAGTTACGATTGATACCGACAGAGATAACTTTTTGTCAGCAGACGAGGCCTGCGCCTATGGCCTGATTGACAAGGTTATAGATCACAGATAACGGAGAATTATGGCAAGTAAAGACAAAGTAGTAACTTGTAGTTTTTGCGGCAAAAATTCCACAGAAGTAGAAAGAATTATCATCGGACCCGGTGTAAACATCTGCAATGAATGTGTAAGCCTGTGCTGCGAGCTGCTGGAAGAAGAGGGCATTATGTCCCCGCGCGCTGCAAAGCCGGCTTCCAGACGCAAAAATGATGATGATATACATGTTTTGTCACCTTTGCAGATAAAGCAGGGGTTGGACAAATATGTTATCGGCCAGGATGAAGCAAAAGTTGCTTTGAGTGTTGCTGTTTATAATCATTACAAGCGCATTTTAAGCGGCGATAAGATTGACGATGTGGAAATCCAGAAAAGCAATATTCTGCTTCTTGGCCCTTCAGGAACAGGCAAAACATTGCTGGCACAGACTCTGGCCAGAATGTTGAATGTTCCGTTTGCCATTGCTGACGCCACCACACTGACCGAAGCCGGCTATGTGGGCGAAGATGTGGAAAACATACTGCTGAGGCTTATTCAGGCTGCGGACTACAACATAGAAAAAGCCCAGATAGGCATTATCTATGT
>CASFSP010000164.1 GCA_949297385.1 uncultured Oscillospiraceae bacterium | reverse complement strand
TGGCCCCCCCTTCCGGCGGCAAGGATTTTGCCTCTTTTTTCAACGCGCTGGAATATCTGCGCACCACCAAAATCACGGTGGTGGACGATTCGTCCATCGAGTGGTTTTCATGGCTGGACAAGGTGTCGGTGAACACAAAAAACTTTGTTTACACCGTTTACCTCCATGAGGAGGTAAAACCCTATGTTGTGGACATACAGAAGGTGTTTGCCCGTACCGGCTACGGCTCCACCGCCTGTTCGGTGTCGGCGGTGATGCGCATGAAGGGACTGTATTCCGCCCGTATGTACGAGCTGATAAAAAGTTATCTCAACCTGGGGCGCTGGGCGGTGCGTGTGGACGAGCTGCGCAAACTGCTGACGCCCAAAGACCCGTCAGAGTCCCCCGGCGGCAAAAGCAAAAGCCGCAAGGCCGGCCGCCGTTCCACCAATCTGGAAGAAAGCTACAAGGAATTCAAGGATTTCAACAAATTTGTGCTGAAACCGGCCATTGAAGAGATAAACAAGCTGTCCGACATATATATCGACGAGGATTTTCAGAAGATACGCAACCGGGAGAAAAAGGTGGAAAAACTGGTGTTCACCATGCACAAAAAGAGCGATGAAGAGATACGCGCCATAGAAAACCAGGTGAACAAAAAGGTGGAGGAAGCCAGGATAAGAAAAAGCCGTTATATTGCGCGGGATGTGAAAAAACAGCTGCTGATGTCCCTGGGTATGTCCGACGAGGAGCAGTTCACCGAGACGATAGTGGTAAACGAAGAGCTGTCCGCCATGGAAACGGCCAAAAGATACAACCTGCAAAAGGCCTTTACCGCCCGCCTGGGTTCCAGCTTCAAGGATATATTCACCGGCGAATACAAGAACAACTACGACGACATACTGGATGTGCTGATAGACACCGTGTGGGACGATATAAAACAAAATGGCGCAGACAGCGCCGCGCTGAAAAATATAAACGAAATCCTGGCGCGGGCGCAGCTGCCGCAGTTTTTCAAAAAAGCGGTTATGACTTACGGCTGCCGGGCCTTCTGGGAGTATGCAGAACGTGGCGGCAGACAGGTAAAATACCGCAAAAAATACCTGAAAGTCACCCTGTACAACACGCTGGACAACTGGCAGGAATTTTTGGACCGGCCGGACCCTGTTCCCTCCCCTGCCGGCGGCGATGTGATAATGGACAATATGGACAAGGTTCCCAGCTGGGAAGATATGTAAAACCGGCAGAAATAAAGGGGTTTTTATGACAGAAAAGGAAAAAATGCCGGCAGGCCTGCCCTATGACTGTTCCGACGGCCGGCTGCCGGAACGCGGTACCTGGCAAAGGATCTGGTAAGACAGTATAACCTTACCCCTTCGGCAGACCTGGCCGCAAAGGGCGAAATTTTGTCCCGCCTGCTGGGCAGCCGCGGGAAAAATTTGTGGATAACTCCCCCTTTTTATGTGGATTACGGCGAAAATATCCATTTCGGTGACGGCTGTGAAGTGAATATGAACTGCACCTTTTTTGATGACAACATCATAGAGATAGGTGACGGCTGTCTGATTGCCCCCAATGTGCAGATATACACCGCCTTTCACCCCACAAAAGCCGCCCAAAGGCAGGGCGAAAAAAAGACGGACGGCTCCTTTGAATTCTGCACCGCCATTTCCGACCCGGTGAAGATAGGCAAAAATGTGTGGATAGGCGGCGGCGCCGTTATACTGCCGGGGGTCACCATCGGCGACGATACGGTGATAGGCGCCGGCAGTGTGGTGACCAGGGGTATTCCCGCCGGCAAGGTGGCCCGGGGCAACCTATGCAGGATAATAAGGGACAATTTATAGTGCAAAATAAAAAACGCTCTGCTGTTTGCGGGGCGTCTTTTTTTTGCCCTTTTCGCCGGTTATATTCTGCGCTGGTTTGGTATATAAAGGTGTAAACCGTCGCCTGTCTTGTCCCGGCCGAAATTTCCGCAGGATTGATTTTGCCGGCAAAGGAAAATATTGCGGCTGGCGGCGGCCTTTTGACATAAAATGTCTGTTGTGTTTTTCGTGTTTTGTTACATGTGAAAACCGCCCGGCGGATTATATCGGTAAAATCTTCTGTGCTATGGGTTTTGCCACAAGTCAGGAAGCAATTGCGGACGGCTGTGGGCACAAAAGGTCTGCTGTATTGTTTTTCCGTTAAAAACCGCGCCTTTGCCTGTTATTTGCCCTTTGTTTTGCATACCATCCCCCTGCTTGTTATCTGCTGAAACTGTCTTTCACCTCTACCCTGTCCCGGCTGTGTATGGTCGTAAACGGCAGGGTGTTGCCGCTTCCCCGCCCTGCGCCAGGCATAACCGGACAAGCAAACCTGCCGTCATTTTTTTTCGATCCGGGCCGGCGGCAGCCGCCTTTTCCCCTGCCCTCACCCTGCGGCTGGCGCAGGTGTGGGCACGCCGCGCATTTTCATGAGTGTATCTTCCGGCGGACTTATATGGCGCGGGCATACAGAGGACTGATAATTTTTTTATCAGTGTTATCAGCAATGCTTTCAATACAAATATCAGCAACTATCCACCGATGGACTGAAAAAGTTCCTCTTGCAATCTGCCACACCGTCAGATACCATCTGCCCGCCTGCCACCGGCTTACAGTGGGGCGGTGTAATATTTTGTAACATTTCGCTTTTCATTGACGGAGGGCGCAGGGGTGTGATATAATATTTTTAAATAAATTTATCAGCAACTATCCACCGATGGACTGACTGATTTTATTTAACATCAGCAACTATCCATCGGTGGACTGTACGAAAGGATCTATATATGACGGAAGTTATCACAATAGCCGCGGGCAAAGGCGGCGTGGGCAAGACAGCCACCACCGTGAACCTGGCGGCGGCAATGGCCCTGGACGGATACAAAGTGCTGGTGGTGGACACCGACACCCAGGCCAACAGCACCATGTTTCTGACAGGCCGGCGCCTGGCGGACAACGCCTTTAAGGGCAAGGGCCTGTACGAGCTGGCCCGCAGCCGGCACCTTTTGCCTGCAACGGAATTTATACGGCCAACACAGATGGAAAATGTGGACATCATCCCCAGCAATATGGCGACACCCTATCTGGAAGAGCAGATAAAGCTGATAAGCGCCGACGACGGCAGCGAGCCTGCACAGTTTCTGTTCAATGTTCTGTCTGAAATATTTGAAACCAGGGACTATGACTATGTGCTGATAGACACACCCCCGGCCCAGAACAGCCTGACGGTGCAGACGGCGCTGGTGGCCGCCAGCCGGGTGATAATACCGCTGAAACTGGAAGAACAGGGAATAGAGTCCCTGCTGGTAACCGACGCGCTGCGCAGGGCGCTGGAAGAAAAATACGACATCGAGATAGACCTGCTGGGCATACTGCCCACAATAGTGGAAAAAACCGCGCTGACCGATTACTACCTGAACCTGGCCTTTGTCAGCCGCGACGAGGAGGAAAACCCCGAGGCCTCACGCCTGGCCGCGCCTTACGGCGACAAGCTGTTTAAAACAGCCATCAGAAAGGGCAATATCGTCAACGAAAGCACCATAGAACGAAAGCCCTGTGTGCTGATAAACCCCAGAAAAAACCCGTCCAGGGACTATCTGGATTTGTGGAAAGAAATAAAAAGCCGATTGGCGGAAAGGCGGTAAAAAAATATGGCGATGAACAGATATGCAAAAAAGGTGGCCCGGCAGAAAGAACGGGCGGCAGGCAGAACCGCAGACCGGCTGAAAGATATGTCCTCCTACCTGGGGGAAGACCGGGACGGAGCGCAGCTGGAAAATATCCCGCTGAAAAACATAAAGCTGAACGATGCCAACGACTACCGACAGCTGGACCGGGAGGAAGATATACAGACCCTGGCGGAGGACATAGAGCGCAACGGCCTTTTGCACAACCTGGTGGTGTCCAGAAGGCGGCCGGGGGAATATGTGATACTGTCCGGTGAAAGAAGATACCGCGCGCTGACACTGCTGCACAACCGGCGGCTGGAAAAACGGGCGGCAGGGCAGACGGCCGATGTGGGCCGCTGGCGCCGGGCACCGTGCAGGGTGCTGACCGGCCTTAGCCCCAGGCAGGAACGGATAGTGCTGGACGCCGCCAACCTTCAGACCCGCGGCGGAGCCGGCAACGAAAGGCTGACCAGGCTGGCCATGGAAAGATACCGTGACAATGTAAAGCGGGAATACGGCCTGAGCGAGACCGAGGCCAGACAGCTGCTGATGAAGGTGTCCAACATCGGCCGCAGCAGCATATTCCGCAATTTCAAAATTATAGACAACCTGATACCGCCCTTTCAGGATATGCTCAACGCCTCCCTCATCAGCAAAAAAGAGGCGGACCGGCTGGTAAAACTCAGCACGGAATGTCAGACGGCCGCAAACAGGGTAATTTTGGCTTTTAAAGCCCTTTGGAGCGAAAACGATGAAGGATACCGGATGCGGCAGAAAAAGGTAATGGACGGCATTTTGGCCGCCTCACAGGCCAAGACCGACGGCCGGGCCATGGAGATGATAGAAAATATCGCCCAAAACCTGCCCGCCCCCCGGCCCAAAACACGGCCGGTGACGGTGAAAAGCGCCGCCAAAGCCAGTTACAGGGATATGGTCCTGCGCGACTGCCGGGATATAATGACCAGGATAGACAGGCTGAAAAAGAAAAAGGTGGATAAGATAAAGGAGATAGACCGGGCGGCGGACGATTACAGCGACACTGTGGCCGCCCGCATAGACCGGCTTATAGACCGGCTGGAAGAATTTAAGGCCCTGATAGGCGGACAGGACTGATGGGACGAAAAAGATATGTAATCCGCCTGCACAAGGCGGTGCGCCGGCAATTGGACGCCGCCGCCAGGAAGGCGGGGCACTTGACCCCCACCTATGTGTCCGCCCTGCTGGAAAAACGGCTGGCGGCGCCGGATATACTGCCCTATACGGTGCACGACGAAGAGGATATATTCCAGCTGAAAGCCGGCGGAATGGAAAAGGGCAAAACCCGGCAGGCTGACAGGCAGATGTCGGTGTACCTGTCCGACTTTGCCTATGACAGGATAGGCCAAATAGCCGCGGAGCTGAAACAGACCAGGGACAGAAATATCGGCCCCGCCTATGTGATAAGGGATATACTTTACGGCCGGCTGGCAGGGGAAGAGCTGTAACTTTCCGCCCCCGGCCATGCTCAAAGGCGCAGGTGAAGAATTCACCTGCGCCTTTGATGTTTTTACGGCAGGGGAGGGGCATGTCTTTGCGCCGCGGTGCCTTTTGACTGCTTTTTTGGCAAAAAACGGCCTTTGTCAGCGGACAG
>CASFSP010000163.1 GCA_949297385.1 uncultured Oscillospiraceae bacterium | reverse complement strand
CTGGGTGTGCCGGCGGTGTGCCTGGGTCTTTGCAAGGGAAGCGGTGCCCACACCAGGCAGGAATATCTGGAGGCCGACTCCCTGCCCACAGGCGCAAAAATTGCCGGGGCCTTTATCGGCCAGTTCTTTGATGAATTCTGATGGGCAAACAAGGTAATTTTGTATTTTATAAGAATACATTTATATTGACAAATACGCCCACCGTTCTCCTTTGTTTTTTACACAAAATATACAAGAATATATAATTGTTATAAAAGTTTGAAAATCGCTCTGAAAAACTTGCACAAAAATATTCAACTAAATTGAACATAATGTAGATTTTCATTTTTCTCTATTCACAAAGCAATTTTCTTGTAGTACAATGTATCTCGAAAGGTACAGTATTGAAGTTCGCTGTACAAAGACGAAAGGATGGTATACAACCATGGCATATTCAAAATACGAAAAAAGATTTGACTTCACCACAGTAACAGACCGTACAGGTTTGGACTCAACCAAATGGGAAAACATCCCGATTCCGGGCGCAAAAGTTGAAGAAGGCTTCTCTCACATCCCGATGTGGGTTGCTGATATGGACTTCCCGACAGCTCCTTCCGTAATCGCAGCTATCCAGGCTCGTTTGGCAGCTTCTCCGGCTATGGGTTACTTCAACTTGGCTGGCACAGGCTTCTATGATGCTATCAAAGGCTGGCAGAAGAGAAGAAACGGCGTAGAAATCGAAGACAACGACGTTATCTCTTACGAGAACTCTGTTCTGGGCGGCGTTTCCAACGTTATCCGCACATACACAAACGAAGGCGATCCGGTTCTGCTGCACAGCCCCACATACATCGGTTTCACAGGTACAGTTAACGCTGCAAAACGTAAAATCGTTCTGTCCGAACTGAAACAGGATGCCGAAGGCACATACAGAATGGACTTCGAAGACATGGAAAAGAAGATCGTTGAAAACAACATTAAAGTTGCTATCTTCTGTAACCCTCATAACCCCACAGGCCGTGTTTGGGAAAAAGAAGAAATCCAGGCTTATGTTGAACTGATGGTTAAACATGGCGTTCACATCATCTCCGATGAAATCTGGTCTGACTTTATCGTTGGCGATCAGCCGTTTACTCCTACTCAGTCCGTTTCCGAACTGGCAAAACAGAATGTTGCTGCTATGTACGCTTGCACAAAGACATTCAACCTTGCTGGTCTGGTAGGTGCTTACTCAATCATCTACAACAAAGAAACAAGAGATGCTTGCCGTGAACTGGCTGCTCAGACACACTACAACCAGCCTAACATCCTGTCTGTACACGCTCTCGTTGGCGCTTACAATGACGGTGAAGAATATGTTGAAGAGCTGAAGAAAGTTATCAGATCCAACCAGGAGCATGCTTACGATGTTATCCAGACATGGGGTGGCCTTGTTAAAACACAGAAACCTCAGGGTACATACGTAATGTTCCTTGACTGGACAGAATTCTGCGAAAAACGCGGCAAAACAATGGATGAAGTTCTGAACAAGTGCGTATCCGTTGGTGTTATCTGCCAGGACGGCCGTCCGTTCCATGGTCCTTGCCACGCTCGTTTCAACTTCGCTTGCCCGCACTCTTCTGTTGTTGAGGCATTCGACAGATTGACAAAATACGTTATCAACGCTGAGTGGTAATAAATTAAATCTTTTTGAAAGGGGTGCCCTGAGCGCCCCTTTCTTTTTGATTGAAACGCAAAGGCATTTAATCTTTACTTGCATATATAAAATATGTTATTATATATTGTACTGGTATAAATTCTTTTGCGGAAAGATGCCCTTTGGCGGGCGTTTTTCCGGAAAATAATTTTGTTATAAAGAGGTAAACAAAATGCAAAGAGTAGACAAAATAAAAAAACTGCTGGACCGGGGAGAACTGGACAACGCTTTGATACAGCGCTACGGCCGGGAACACCTGGAAGGGCAGAAACAGCGCTATATTGAAGCAGTGGAGTTTTTTGGCAAAACCTACGGCTGGGACAGAAAGATAAATATTTACTGTGTCCCATATTCTGTTTTGCTGGCGGGCGACGGAGCCGATGTATCCATTGCCACAGATATGGATGCATTGTTGCTGGCAGCAGACAGCGGCGTTAATGTTTCCCGTCTGCGTATAAAAAATTACACCGGTGAAGACAACATTGACCTGTACCAGCACGGACCGTACACTTCTGAATATCCGTTGACCGCCGGAGTCATGCGCGGAATTCAGCAGGCATTTTTGCATTTCAAATATGATATTTACGGCGCCGATATATATATGGTTTCAGATACAGTGCCCGGTTCCGGCCTGGACGAAGCTGCGCACATGGCAATGAGCTTGGCGTATGTTTACAATGATATGTTCAACGACGGAAAGCTTACTCCGTCACAGATTTCCAAAGCCGTGCAGTGGGCCCTGGCCAATTATGTTCTGACAGATTCCTATGCAACAGATACATATTCCTCTCTGGCCGGCGAAAGCCTGACTGGTGACTTCACGAATGCTGATGCCGAAGTT
>CASFSP010000162.1 GCA_949297385.1 uncultured Oscillospiraceae bacterium | reverse complement strand
TATTTTAAGTATTTTCAAACTGGCTTTGATACAAATTGGCGTAAAATCCGCCCTTGGCCAGCAGGGTTGCATGGTTGCCAACCTCTATAATGTGGCCGGCATTCATAACTATTATCTTATCTGCATCCCTTATTGTTGACAGCCTGTGGGCAATAACAAAGCTTGTGCGGTTTTCCATAAGCTTTTCCATTGCCTGCTGTATCTGTACTTCTGTTCTGGTGTCCACACTGCTTGTGGCCTCGTCCAAAATAAGTATCTTCGGATTTTGCAGGAAAGCGCGGGCTATTGTTATAAGTTGCTTCTGCCCCTGTGATATGTTGGAGCTCTCTTCGTTCAGTTCAAAATCATATCCGCCAGGCAAAGTCTGTACAAAGTGGTGAACACGGCTGGCTTTTGCTGCCCGTATCATCCGTTCTTCACCTGCATCAGGTCTGGAATACATTATATTTTCTCTTATGCTGCCTTTAAACAGCCATGTGTCCTGCAGCACCATGCCAAACATTCCGCGCAGGTCGTTTCTGGTAAAATCTTTTATATTTACACCATCTATGGTTATCCGGCCGCCGTTCAATTCGTAATATCTCATCAGCAGTTTTACTATTGTGGTCTTGCCGGCGCCGGTGGGGCCTACCAGAGCAATTTTATCGCCCGGCTTTACTTCCAGGTCAAAATCATCAATGATTATCTTGTCCCGGGTATATCCGAACCTGACATCTTTGAAAGCGACCGTACCGATTATATCATCTGTGGGGACAGGGTTTTCGGTGTCCGGTTCTTCTTCCTTCTGGTCAAGAAATTCAAAAACACGCTCGCTGCACGCCATCGCCGACTGCAGCATGGTGGATATGTTGGCAATCTGCTGTATCGGCTGGTTGAAATTGCGTATATATTGGGTAAATGACATTATGTTACCAACAGTTATCTGACCGTTTATCTTCATAGCCGCACCCACTATACATACAAGGATGTATCCCAGGTTGGATATGAAACCGGTCAACGGCATTGTCAGGTGGGAAGCCACCATACTTTTCCATGCGTTTTCACGCAGCCGGTTATTGTAAATGTCAAAATCTTCCATTGAGGCCTGCTCCATGTTAAAGGATTTGACCACCAGATGGGCGCTCATCATCTCTTCCACATGTCCGTTTACATAGCCCAGGGACTTCTGCTGTTTTCTGTACAGCGGCTGGCTGATTTTGATTATCTTTGCAATAACAAACATGGATATGGGTATCATCGCAAAGGCTATAAGGGTAAGCTGCCAGGATATTGACAGCATCATGACAATCGTACCTATTATCAAAGTCAGCGATGAAACCAGCTGTGTCAGCGTTTCCCTCACAGACCGGTTGATAGAGTCCACATCGTTGGTTATCCTTGACAGCACATCACCTGTGCTGGTGGTGTCAAAAAAGCTCAGCGGCAGACGGTTTATCTTTTCATCAATATCTTTTCTCAGCCTGTAAGTGATGTTGTTGGACATCTTTGCCATGGTAAAACCCTGGCAGACCGAAAAGATATACGAAACAATGTAAAGTACAAGCAGCAGCATGACCATCTGCCGCAGTGTAGCGTAATCTATTGATATAACGCCTGTAACAATGCCTTCTTCAACGGCATTATAAAGTATATCCGTCGCCTGTCCCAGAATTTTCGGGCCCACAACTTTGAAAAAGCTGGAAGCTGCGGCCATTATCATAACCAGGAATATTCCCAGCTTATAGGCGCCCAGATATTTCAAAAACTTTTTCATCGTGGTTTTGAAATCTTTCGGCTTTTCACCGCCGCGCATGGCTGCCCCGCCGCCTCGTCCGCCGCCGCCCCTGCCGGGACGCGCGATATTCTGGCTCAGCATAGGTCTTTCATTTCTCTGTGCCATAATCACACCTCCTCTTTGGACAGCTGGCTGTAAGCTATTTCACGATATTCCTCGCAGCTTTCCATCAGTTGTTTGTGGGTGCCCTGCCCCACAATTCGGCCTTCGTCCATGACCAATATCAGGTCGGCATCCATTATACTGGCTACACGCTGTCCCACTATTATTATAGTTGCATCGGACAAGTTTTGTTTCAAAGCTTTGCGCAGCTTCAGGTCGGTGGTGAAGTCCAAGGCTGAAAAGCTGTCGTCAAATATATATATCGGAGCCATTTTCATTATGGCCCTGGCAATAGTCAAACGCTGTCTCTGACCGCCGGACACATTGGTACCGCCCTGGCTGATCGGGTAATCATAACCTTCCGTTTTGGCAGATATAAACTCTTTGGCCTGGGCTATCTCGCAGGCTTTTTCCATATCTTCCTCGGTTCCGTCCGGGTTGGCTGCCATCAGGTTACTTCTTATTGTTCCGGAAAACAGAACGCTTTTCTGCGGCACATAACCTATCAGGTCCCTGAGATTTTTCATATTCATATCCCTTACATCAACGCCGTTGATCTTCACACTTCCTCCGGTAACATCATACAAGCGTGGAATAAGGTTTACCAGGCTGGTTTTTCCGCAGCCGGTGGAGCCTATTATGGCCGTTACCTGTCCGGCTTTTGCAGTAAATGTAATATCACTCAGCACCTCGCCGTCGCCGCCGGGATACGCAAAGTTTACACCACTGAACTGTATGTCACATCTGCCTTTGGGCAGTACAACCGCATCTTCTTTTTCCACAACCATATCCTGGGTATCCAGCACCTCAGATATACGGTTTACAGATACCATGGCCCTGGGTATCATGATGAAAATACCAGATATCATCATAAATGCGGCCATAATATTTCCAGAGTACTGTATATATGCCATCATATCTCCCACAAGCAGCTGGCTTTGGGCAATCTTTTCGGCACCTATCCAGACTATCGCCACCGGTACCAAAGACTGTATGAGGCTCATGGTCGGGCCCATAAGGCTCATAACCCTGTTTACAAACAGATTGGTTTTTCTGTAATCATTGCTGGCCTTGTCAAAACGCTCCTCTTCATATTTCTGTGTGGAAAAGGCTCGCACTACCATAAGGCCGGAAAGGCTTTCCCTTGCAATCAGGTTAAGACGGTCCACCAGTTCCTGTATAAGTTTGAATTTAGGCAAAGCCAATGAGTAAACGCATGATATCAGCCCCAGCACCAACATCACGCTAAGGGCATTTATCCAGGCCATTGACGGCGCTTTTTTCATGGCCATAACAACGCCGCCTATACCCATCACCGGTGCAAAAACCAGTGTGCGCACACCCATGGACAGCATCATCTGAACCTGCTGTACATCATTGGTACTTCTAGTTATCAGTGAAGCTGTGGAAAATTGGTCAAACTCCGCACTGGAAAAGCTTTCAATCTTTGCAAATACGCTTCGGCGCAGATCCCTGGACAAACCGGTGCCCATACGCGCATTGAAATACTGTACCGCCAACGCACACAAGCTGGTTCCCATAGCCACCAGAAGCATTTTGAAGCCGGTTTTATATATGTACGCTTTTTGCTCTGCTATCAGCGCCCGGGCCCGTTCGCCTGTGGCGGCTGATATCTTCTGGAAATATTCCTGTATGCCCATATTCACCAGCTGACTCATAACATTGGGCAGCATCAGGTTGAAATATGCCTGAGCCGCAATAAATATTATTGACGCAATCAAAAGCGGAATGTAAGGCTTGATATGTTCTTTGATATGTTTCAAATGTAAATCACTCCTCTTTATTTATTTCCAAATCCAGATA
>CASFSP010000161.1 GCA_949297385.1 uncultured Oscillospiraceae bacterium | reverse complement strand
TATAGTCGGACATGTAAATAAAGACGGAGCCATCGCCGGCCCGAAAGTTATGGAACATATTGTGGATACAGTTTTGTATTTTGAAGGTGACAAAACCCTGCCGTATAGGATACTGCGCGCCAGTAAGAACAGGTATGGCTCTACAAATGAAATAGGTATGTTTGATATGACCGGCAAGGGAATAGTGGAAATTTTAAATCCCTCTATGGCTTTGCTGGAAGGCAGGGGCAATGATGTCAGCGGCAGCTGCGTAACCTGTGTAATGGAAGGTTCGCGCCCGATACTGACAGAGATACAGTCCCTGGCGACAAAGACCAATTTCGGTACACCGCGCCGCACAGCTTCCGGCCTGGATTACAACAGGCTGAACCTTCTGCTGGCAGTGCTGGAAAAAAGAGCCGGATTTTTTATACGGAATATGGACATATACCTCAATGTGGTAGGCGGTCTGGAACTGGACGAGACATCCATAGACCTGGCTGTTATACTGAGTGTTTTCTCCGGTCTTACTGATAAATTTATACCCGAAGATATGGTGGTATTCGGTGAAGTGGGCCTGGGTGGAGAGGTGAGAAATGTCACCAATGTGGACACCAGGCTGAAAGAGATACAAAGGCTTGGTTTCAAAAAGGTGATAATACCTGCCCGGGGTCTGAAACAAATCGACCGGCAGGAATACGACCTGGAAATTTTCGGTGTCAGCAATGTGCGACAGGCTATTCATTTGATATAATTGTTTAAAAGCCCTTTTTCTTATCCATAATAGTGGAAAGAAAAGGGGCTTTTTATGAGAAAAATTTTTACTAACATTATTATATTGTCAGCTGTTATAGGTCTGGCTGTGGTTAATTATAGCCTGTCCGGTATAAAATTTGCGCAGGGGTGCGTCGGTGTCCAGATGGAATATGTTCCCACAATCAATACCAGCGGAGAATTTACCAGCCAGGGTAAAACAGATATAATCCTGTCCTATCCGGTGTATGTGGATGAAGTTTTTGTAACAGAAAACCGGACTGTCAGCAAAGGACAAGCACTTTTTTCAATCGATAAAGAAAAAATGTTGGAGCTGATAGGGTCAGACAAACGGGAGCAGGCGGCAGCTTTAAGTGAATTTTCCTATGAAGAAATTGTATCTTCATCGGCTGATACAGATTACAGCCGGTCTGGAATTTATGCATTGCCCGATATAGTTTACTGCCCGGATGACGGGTATATTTCACAGCTGAATATATATGACGGCAGTATTATGCTGGCCGGTAAAATTCTTCTTTCAGTTTCAAAGACTGACGATATTGTGGCAAAGTTTACTTTGTCACAGATGGACTACGGTAAGATAAGCGTTGGAGATAAAGTAAATATAACATCTGTGGCTTTTGACGATACAGAGTATGTAGGAAGGATAAGCGGCCAAAGTGCGGTGGTGCGAAAGCAGACAACTGCCATAGGGAGCAAGGTTGTGGTGGATGTGTTTGCCACACTGGACAATCCGGACAGCCGAGTTTCCAGCGGCTTGCAGGTCAATGCCCGGATTCAGAGCGGGCGGCCCATGTCAATATTTGCTGTTGAATATAAATATATTCATCAGGACGATAAAGGTGAATATGTGATGGTGCTTAACAACGGTACTGCATCAAAAGTGTATATAACCACCGGAGTAGAAGCACAGGATTATACACAGATAACCGGGGATTTTGATGAAGATACAGTTTTTCTTTATGGAGATATCCAGGAAGGAGACCGAGTAATACTGTCGAGGTAGATATATGGAATTTACAAATCTGAAAAAATCCCTGAAACCTTACAGCATGGCTATTGTTTCGGTTTTTATAGCAGTCCTTTCCATGAGCATCGTTTCCCTGATATCCATGGCCGGCAAAAGCCTGATAGCCAAAGAGCTGGACGGTATAGGGCTTAACGGCATGTCTGTAAGCGCATACAACTCTTTTGAGGAAAATATCACAGATAATGAGTTGTACGACATTCTTTACAACTGCCGGGATATAAGCCTGCTTACACCGGTGCTGTATGATTACGCCACAATAGATTTTTCCTCGGGGGTACAGCTGGAAAGTATGTGCTGGGGCATTTCGCCCATGGCGGAAGATATAGTGAATTTAGACCTTTTGCACGGAAGGATGTTCACCAGGGCAGATATCAGCAACAGTTCTTTTGTTTGCCTGGTGGATGAAAATATATCTCTTACGGGGTATGACAGGTCAAATATTGTCGGAAAAGAGTTGTTTGTAACTTTCGGAGAGGGTGTTTATAAATTTGAAGTGGTGGGGATTGTAAACAAGACCAGCAGTGTGCTGAATGGCCTTTCAGGAGAGATAATACCTAATTTTATATATATTCCATATACCACCATGGAGAATATCAGCGGGGATAAAGGCATTGATCAGATACTGATAAATGTTGCAGATGATCAGGTCACAGAGCAGACTATTGAAGACTATATACGACGCAGTGGTCAGCTGGGCCGGAAAACATCCCTGAAAATCACTAATCTAAGTACCCAGAGAAATTCCATAAACAACATTGTAAACACTGCATTTCTTGCACTTTTTGCCGTGTCGTGCGTAGCGGTTATAGTTTGTAGCATATCGGTGGCTACAAGTGTAAACACCGCTGTCAGCAATGCCAAGCATGATATAGGCATAAAAATCAGCCTCGGTGCAAGAAAAATAGACATAATGGCGGAATTTCTTTTTTATTCTGCGCTGGCCTGTTGTATAGGCATAGCCTTTGGCATTGCGGGTGGATGGGTTGTGATGACCGCTGCCAACACATTGATGCGCAGTTCTTATACCTTTGATTTGTCGTTGCTATTGTGGGGAATATCTGCTACAATTTTACTGACAATAATTTTCAGCCTTTACCCCAGCTATCAGGCGGCCAGTCTGTTGCCGGTAAAGGCTTTGAGCAGGGAATAATATGAGAAAATGTATTGTAAATACAGATGATGCAGATGTGATAAAAGCGTTGTGCGAACTGGGACTGGAATGTATCCCGGTTTTAAAGTCTGATCGCGTCAGCGCCCCGATTTGCCGTCACAGTGATGTTTTATATCAAAAAGTAAACAGTTCTACTATGATAATATCCTCCTGTCAGAGGCGGAATTTACCTATTATAAAAGCTGCCGGGTATGATGTATATATTTTTGATGGCCTGGCAGAAGGATGCAAAACCGAATGCGCGCTGAATTTTATTATAAATGACAGCGCCGTGATACATAATCCAAGAACATCGGCCGATGTGGACGAAATTAGACGGCTGAAAAATTTAAAAAAAATAAAAGTCAGGCAGGGGTATACCAAATGTTCCACCCTCTGTCTTTCGGATACTGCCTATATAACCGACGATGACGGAATATACCGGGCACTGAAACAGAACGGGTTTGACTGCCTGAAAATATCCAAAGGTATTGTGGCTTTGGAAGGCTATAATTATGGGTTTATAGGCGGCGCCAGCGTAAACCTTTCAGACGGCAGGGTGCTGTTTTTCGGCGATATACCTGACAAAGAAGAGAAGGGAAGGGTATGCAGTTTTCTATCAGACCATAATATGCAGCCTTTGTTTATCCCAGGCAAGCAATTGACAGACCTGGGGTCTGCGCTTATACTGTAAATATGAATAAATTGTTAACACTTTTTGCGTTAAAATTACTCAATTTAAAAATTATTAACTAACAAATTGTTTTATTGTTCTATAATAATAAGAAGAAAATTTATTTTACGGAGAAAAGTTTATGAAAAGCGAAAGAGTACAGACCAAAACAATAGTGATGACAGCATTTTTTGCCGCGATAATTTATTTGGGCATACAGATGTTCAGAATACCGGTGCCGGCGGCATTCGGTACGCCTTTTTTGCATTTCGGGCATATTTTTGTTATGCTGGCAGTTCTTTGCCTGGGTCCGAAACTGTCAACTGTGGCCGGTGTTATCGGTTATCTGATATTTGACATAGCCAACGGATATATGCAGGCTATACCAAATGTTCTGGTAACTACAATAATCAAATGCATGGTTGTAGGATACATATTTTTAGCTCTGAAAAAGAAAAGCCGGGGAGATATGAAGAAAGAATACAAATACGCGGTTATCGCCTCCGTTGTATATGGCTTGCTGAACATAATAACAGACTATGTATGGACAACAGCAGAACTGGTTATACTGGGCAGTGACCTGATGGCCGCAATGGCTATTGAGCTGGCTTCCATACCGGCCACTGCAGTAAACTCTGTATTTACTGTGATAGGAATAGCTTTTCTTTATATGCCTGTTGCTGTTGCATATAAAAGAATTATCAGATAGGGTGTGTGTAAATGGATATTGAAAAGATACAAAGATTATTGAAAGAATTTAATTTTGACGGTTGGATTTTTACTGACTTTCACGGCCATGACTTTATAACAAAAAAGTTTTGCAATCTGACAGACAGAATGTGTACCAGAAGGCTGTTCTACTACATACCGTCAGAGGGAGAAGCGGTAAAGGTTTTGTCGGCCATAGAGCCGTTGCTCCTGGATCATCTGCCCGGCAAAAAGCTACTGTATAAAGGATTAAAGCAGCAAAATGAGATAATGAAGCAAATACTGCTTCCAAATACTGTCATAGCCTGTCAGTATTCAGAAGGGGGAGATGTCCCCACTATTTGTTCCATGGATGCGGGAATGGTAGACTACTTGAAGAGTTTTGGAGTTATTTTAAAATCCTCCGCCGATATAATGCAGTACTTTGAAGCTGTACTGACTGATGAACAGATAGAATCTCACAGACAGGCCGGGGTGATAATACACCGTATTCTTGACAATGCGTTCAAATGGATAAGGGAAAGCCTTGACGCCGGTTTATATATAGATGAGTGGGCGTTGCTTAAAAAGTTTGAACAGCTTATAGCAAGCGAAAATATTTATATGGATTCTCCGCCGTTTTTCGGAATAGATGACCATGCGTCAGATCCCGGCTACGAACCGGAGCCGGAGGGATCTTATCAGATAAAAGAAGGAAGCAGACTGATTGTTGATATAGACGGACGCCTGCCCGGAGATGATACTGTTTACTATGATGTGTCCTGGTGCGCCAATGTTGGAAAGGATATAAGTGATGAGTACCAGAAACTGTTTGACATTGTAAATGATGTCAGGTTTAAAGCAACTGATTATATACAGTCCAGTCTGGACAAAGGTCAGGCTGTGCGCGGCTGCGATGTGGATGCCTTTGTACAAAAGCAGTTTGAAGCTGATAACTTGTCGCAGTATATAATGCACAGAACAGGGCACAATATAGGCCATATATGTCACGGCTTGGGAGCAAATCTGGACAACTATGAAACAAAGGATACCAGGACGCTTTTGCCGGGAACAATGTTTTCCATAGAGCCGGGAATATACACTGAAAATATTGGTGTAAGGTTGGAATATGATGTCTATATAGACAAAGACAACAAAACAAAAATATTCGGCCCCATACAAAAAGAAATAGTGATAATATAAAATAAATCCGTCCTTTAAATAAGGACGGATTTTAGTTTGAACGCAACAGGGGGCTGTTCTTATTTTTTGTTATATTATTTCGCTAAATAAGTGTTTAGCGAGGTCAGAGGGAACACGGTGGCCGGGTAAGGTGATTTCGCTAAATACCCATTTAGCGGGGGTGTAACCCCCTTGAAATGGCGCGGCCTTTTATCAAAGCCATTTCGCTAAATGGCTATTTAGCGTGGCAACGCCATTTAAAATCACCGGCAAGGCGCGCAGGTGCAGGCGCGCCGCCGGCTCTGATTTCATACCTTGGCGCCGGCTTGTGCGCCTGCGGCTGTGCGCCGTCCCGGTCGGCGCAGATTGCACCCCGGAGGGGTGTGAGCAAGCCGACACCCCTGATTTTGCTAAATTGATATTTAGCGAAATAGCCAGCCGGCGGCGCACTCGGCCAGCGCTGTTGGGGGGCGCGGCCTGCGGCCAGTGGCGCCCAGCGCGCGGAAGTAGTCCGTTGAAATCTCGGCACCCTGCGCTCCCGCCTTGGGGCGGGCGGGGGGTGGGGCATACTTGATAATAAGGACATTATTTCCTCACTTTTGAAACAATACAGAGTGCAAAAAGCACAAAATGAGCAAAAAAATAACCGGTTTAAATCGGTATGAGGCGCTTTATAATCGGCGCCTGAAAACCTATCCCGACGGGTCAAAACAGCTGTTGGTTTGTGACCGGCCGGTTTTCAACCCTGACCGTGTGGAACTGGCCGGCTATGAATGCAAGCCAGAGCGCGAGAAAAAAGGGGAGGGCGGCGGCCAGCGCCGGCGGCGCCGCGCCCGGTCAAAATTGAAAGATTATATTCGCTGTAATGATTTCAGCTACTTTATTACCATAACCCTGGACGGTGAAAAGGGGAGCCGCACCGACTACGGACAGATAATAAAGCGCCTGAATAAGTGGCTTGATAACCGGCGCCAGCGCAGAGGCCTGGCATACCTGCTTGTTCCTGAATATCACCGGGACGGCCGGCGGATACATTTCCACGGCCTGATAAATGACCGGTTGCCGGTCGTTGACAGTGGGACAGTGTCGGTGGAGGGGCTGAAAAAGCCGGTCAAGGTAAGCACCTATAAGCGCAAATATAATGGGCGCCGGTGTCACACTGTCTACAACCTGCCGACCTGGCGCCTCGGTTTCAGTACGGCCATACCGCTGTATGGCCAGCGTGAGCGGGTGGCCCGATATGTAGCAAAGTATCTTGAAAAAGATTTCACCAAAGTGGGCGGGCGCTATTATCTGCACAGTAACAATTTACGGCTGCCGGTTGTTGAATATCTTGTCATTGATTTTTCCGCTTTTCCCGGAGATGTTTTCGGTTTTCCCGGCGTTCCTCACAGCTGGAAGAGCTTTTCCTTATCAGCTACAAATAACAACTAATAGTTGTTATTTGTTTTTAAAACCCTATATGTAGTGGTATAATAAATCGAATATCACAATATGTGATATTCGCCCCAAAAAGTTGTAAAAAGTTTTGACAGTTTCAATAAAGTTAAGGGAGGGGGTGGAAGATGTCAAAGCTGATTATATTGACAAAAAGACCCGGCGCCGGGTCTTTCGGCGTATGCAACCGGCAAACGCGGCGATATGCCGCGTTGCCTTGGCCACCGGCCTGCGCATTGATGATGTGTGCCGGCTTCGTACGGCACAGCTTAACCATGCGCGCAGTCATAGCGGCTGGCTTGTTGTCACCGAACAGAAAACCGGCAAGCGCCGCCGCGTGCGACTGTCGCGCGCTGATATGCGGCGGTTTTCGGTATTTGCCGGCCGGGTGTATGTATTCCCGGGGCGGCGTGACCCTGATAAGCACAGAACGCGCCAGCGGGTGTGGAGAGATTTTACAAAGGCGCGGCTGGCCGTTGGCGCGGCCGGCCATGTGTCGCCGCACAGCCTGCGCAAATTGTATGCTGTCAGCCGGTTTGAAAAGTCGGGCGACTTGGCCAAAGTTCAGCGAATGCTGAACCATGACAGCCCGGCCACAACTGTGTTATATGTTATGAGCCGCGAACTTACAAAAGCGGAGAATAAACCCAAAAAAAAGCGCTGAAATCGCGGCACCCTGCGCTCCCGCCTTGGGGCGGGCGGGGGGTGGGG
>CASFSP010000160.1 GCA_949297385.1 uncultured Oscillospiraceae bacterium | reverse complement strand
TACCATGGCTGCGGCAGCCGCTGCCAGTGATGATCTGATTTCATAGTGCAGTGCCATAGCCTGCTGTGCCTGTGGAGTATTGTCCGGATGTAAAATCAATTCTGTCATTTCTGTTCTCCTTTACTTTTTGAAATTGACTGCAAAACGGCATTTATGCCGTCTTTTTGGTCCTTTGGTTTATAAACTGCATTTTGTTTATGTCAAAGGGCTGAAAAATATTTGTCAGCCACCAGTCCACAAATCTGTTCACCTCATCCGGTATAGGCTGATATCGGTCGTTATATGCTCCGTGGAGCTGAAGTCTCTGTCCGTTCTTTATATTGACCTGCAAGGTATAATAAGGCTTGCCCGTCTCCGACTGGCGGCGGATAAAAAATATACATTCACCTTTGCAATGATCTTGTCCGTATCCGCCCACACAGTGATGCAATAATTTTCCCTCCTGTATAAGGCTGTTTTCGCTGGGAGCGATAAACACACAGAGACCGTCTTTTTCCCGCGACAGCACCGACAGAGCATTGCTAAGGTCTGAAAACATCTTTTTATATTTTCCATTCTCGATAAACTTACTTTCAGCCACCGCCTTTTCATGGGCTGATTTCAGACTTTTCGGATACCTCACTGCCTTGTCCGATAGGTCAAGTCCCAGCCTGTCAGCCATATTCCAGTAGTCATTGAGAGTATAAAAGGTTTCGTTGTGTTTTTTTAAATATTGTATGGCCTTGATAGTTTCCGCGCCGCATCGGTGGGTAATTCCTTCCAGCTCATACAAAGAGTGGTCGCACATTATGCGAAGATTTCCCGCTGTCAGTTTTAAACCGCTGCCCATGGCTTCTTTTATCCGTGGGATTTGTCGGAAGTTCACATTGTTTTCAACCAGTAACTTCGTTTGCCGGCGGTCAAAGCCGATTATTTTGTACGGACTTTTCTCTTTCCAGTCTGTATATTGCAGCATATCTGTGTAGCGACCTTTTCTCCGGCTCAGCTCATCGACGATTATCCGTCCCATGCCTATCTGTATTAAAGTCTCCAGCTTGTGGTGGCGCTGATAAAGGCGGAGATAGCAGGCCGGCCATTTTTCTCCGGGCAGCCGCATATATTCCGCCAGGCGGCTATTGGCCATTACTGTTTTATCTGTCAGCCGGCGGCCCGGTATGTTGTAATAATAAACTGCCCCATCCTTTACCGCGGCGCGTTTCGATAAATGCCATTCCGGCAAAAATTTAAGCCTGTCATAAAAATAACTGAAAAAGCCTTTCATCTGTATACATTTACGGTCAGTTTCGAATATGTACCGGTTGTATTTTTTTACCCGGTATGTGACCTCTCCGGTCTTGTGAAACTGCTTTACAACCATGTATTCCGCCAGTACCAGCGCCTTTCCTATCCTGTCGAACACACCAATAATTGCATACGGATTATACATACTTTCCGGGTCTATCCCACTTATGTGCGACAGGCGGACATGCTCTCCGCAGTTCGGGCAAAGCGCGCTTTGTCCGTCTGTCAATTTCTGTACACCAAAGCGTTCCTCTTCTATCACCACACCTTTTCGGCCGTTATTATTTATCCATGTAAAAATCATCTGCCGGCCGCAGGCGGTGCATTTGCACAGCCGCTTTTTCTCTTTTTTACCTGTGCTGTTTGTAACATAAGCGCAGCTAAATATCATTCTGTCTTTTCCGGCAAAAACTCCCTGCCGTAAAATATTGTCCACCAGGTCCTCCGGCGGCTGGATCAGTTGAGTGTAGTCCGTCATTTTGCACACCTCCTCACAGAAAATCTTCCAAATTTATAAATTTTGATTGTCTTTCCGTCTTTATGACTTCCAGTCCGAAAAACTTTCGGATTATACCATCAGCCACATCCGGCGGGCAGTAACCGCTGTTGCCTTTGTGGTGGCCATCAACCCACTTTTTAATTTCCTGTTCGCATTCTTTTACAGTGCGCCCGGCGGCGAAATCTTCCAGGACTGCCGCTGCCCGATTTTCGTTATTACCCACTATATCCATCAGCTGTTTGGCCACACCTCTCACCGGGGAATATTCGTACTCTTTTTCCAGCTGATTTTCAAGCCGCTGTTTCATTTTTTCGATATTCATATCATCAAATCTCCTTTTAATCTTCAACTAATCCTGTGGCCACCGCCTGTCCGTAACTTATGCCCTTCTCCCGGCATATTCGGCTTATCCGGGCAAGGCGGAGGTTGTTGTCTGTCTTTGGCTTTCTCATATTACGCTTATGCCTGATATACTCTGACACTGCCATACTCTTTCTTTTCCTTCGGCAAGCCTCAGAGCAATATTTTGTTTTACTGTTGGCTGTCTCAAATTCTTTGCCGCACCATCTACATTTAGTCAACACTGCTTTTTACCTCCTCCGCTGTCATCTATAAATTTCAGTCGGACATAAATATAATAGCCTTTGGTGTATGGCGTCTGCCTTACATCAACATCATTGAACTGGCAGTCCGGAAACAGCTTTAAAAACTCCATTTTGGCCGCCGCTTTATCCTCGGCCAGCTTCTTCACAAATGCCCTGGTCAGCCTGCGTCCTTTCAGATGCTTTGTCCTTTTCTCTTTCGGCGGCCTAAGTTTGCCAAAAGTCTGATGTTTTCCGTGTTTCGCTATGTACAGTGCCATGCCGGTAAAATCATAATCGTCTGCCTGCATTCGCCTTGCCTGGGTGCGGCCGTACTTTTTTATGCGGTAGCCGGGGTTTTTGCGCTTTTTCGCGCGCTCTGAACTGCTGCACCACATTTCCTCCAGCCGGTCTCGGTCCGATATGTTGATACACAGGTGATGATGGCACCTTTTTGCGCTCATCCGTGTGGTGTACACCGCTTTCACCTCTACATCTTTAAACTTTCT
>CASFSP010000159.1 GCA_949297385.1 uncultured Oscillospiraceae bacterium | reverse complement strand
TTCCATGGACACTTCAGCTACCTGGACTTTGTTTACCTCATCATAGAAGTTCAGCCAGATTGTCTTTGTGTCTTTTACAGGCTTAACGCCTACATATACATAGCCGTCGTTAATGGCCAAATCACCTGTAACACCGTTCAGCTCATAGCCTTCGGGCAATGTTATTTGGCTTGTATTTACATGGATAGCATCTTTAGCAACTTCCATAGGAACTTCAGCTACCTGAACTTTATTTACTTCATCATAAAAGTTCAGGATAACTGTCTTTGTGGCTTTTACAGGTTTTACACCTACATATACATAACCGTCATTAATGGCCAAATCACCTGTAACACCGTTCAGCTCGTAACCTTTGGGCAAAGCAATAGCAGAGGTATTTACATGTGTAGCGTTTTTATCCACCTCCATGGGAATTTCAGCTACCTGGACTTTGTTTACTTCATCATAGAAGTTAAGCAATACAGTTTTTGTGGTGGGCTCGGCAGGTTTAACACCTACATACACATAACCGTCGTTAATGGCCAAATCACCTGTAACACCATTCAGCTCGTAGCCTTTGGGCAAGGTAATAACAGATGCGTTTACATGTGTGGCATCTTTGGCCACTTCCATGGTAGATTCTTCTACCTGCACATTGTTCACTTCATCAAAGAAGTTAAGGGTTATTGTTTTGGTTTCAGCGGCAAATGCTGAAAATGGAATCATTGCAAAAATCATCACCATTGCCATAAAAAATGACAATTTCTTTTTAATTTTTTCCATTGTTGTATCCTTTCATTTTGATAATGTTTTAGGGCCTGTCCTGCAGCAGTATAAGCGGCTGTCCTGCAATAAGATAAAATCCGTTGTTATCAGCCCACTTGTTACAACAGACTTTGAATTTATCTCCTGCCGCACTCCTCCTTTGGAAGACTTTCGCCCTTGAAATATACGCAGTGCCCCAAAATTATTTTTCTGCCGTTTAAAGCAGAAAAGTGTAATTTTTTGTAAGCAGAATTTTATAATTTAAAACAATATCAAAATAAAAATATTTGCTAAACTATGGACTTTTTATTAAATTTGATGTATTATATAAATCGAATATGTATTGCTTGCAAAAAGGTACACTTTATTGTAAATCACCTATTGTGATCAGTGTTTCCTTTTCGTGAATTTCGGCTTTATAGCGGAATGTCGACAACGGCATTCCGCATTTTTTTGCGGCATCGGAGCCGTTTATCTGGCCGGATTTCCAGCAACTGTAAACATCTAAAAAGTTTTCCGGCAACGGTTTGGTCGGTCGTCCGAATTTTACCCCTCTTGCCTTTGCAGCCGCTATACCTTCGGCCTGGCGCCGTCGGATACTGTCTCTTTCATTTTCTGCCACAAAAGACAGCACCTGCAAGACAATATCACTCAGGAAAGTGCCCATCAGGTCCTTTCCGCGTCGAGTGTCCAGCAAGGGCATATCCAACACGCATATATCTGCCTGTTTTTCTTTGGTGAGAAACCTCCACTGTTCCTGTATTTCATTGTAATTTCTGCCCAGGCGGTCTATGCTTTTTACGCATATCAGATCTCCTTTTTTCACCTTTCGCAGCAATTTTCTGTATTGAGGCCTGTTGAAATCTTTACCGGACTGCTTGTCAGAAAAAATGTTACAGGTATTCACCCCTGCCGACTGCAATGCTATCAGCTGTCGGTCTTCATTCTGATTTTGACTGCTGACGCGAATATATCCGTAAATACTCAAATCATCACTCCTTAAAAATATTAAACTAACTATATTTTGGGCAAAATTCTGAATAAAAGCTATTCTGTTAAGGTTTTAAGCAAAATAAAAAGAGACATTCATATCTGAATGTCTCTTTTCTGTTTTATATAAGTGCTGTTTACAAGCCGATAAACTGATTAAATTATTAATCAGTAATCTATTTTCTTTTTCTTTTTATTGCGCAGTATGTTGATTACCACCAGTGCAACCACTGCAACAACCAGCAGGGTCGGAACCAGCATTGTGTTGCCGCTTTCGCTGTAAGAACGAACTTCATTCCAGGCGTCGGACATAGCTGTGTTTATATCTTCGGGCAGTGTGTTGAACACCTGTGTGTTTGTCAGCAGCTCGTCTGAAGGATAAGCTATCTGATTGTTCTTTGTTTCGTCATCCATCATTTCGTATGCGCCTGTGTGAGGTGTGGCATAACCTATATATTCAGCATTAGCCAAAGCAACCTCTGTTTCGCACAGGAAGTTGATGTACATATGTGCTGCTTCCACATTTTTGGCATCTTTCAGTATGCAGATGCTGTCAACAAAATAGTTGGTGCCTTCCTTCGGAACAGCGAAATCCAGATCCGGGTTGTCATCAATCATTGTGATGGCATCGCCTGAATAGTAAGGAGCCAGAGCAGCCTCGTTGCCGCCCATTTTATCAAAGATTTCATCATTTACATAGGCCTGTACAACACTCTTCTGAGTTATCAGGTCCTGTTTTGCAGTTTCGATGTCCTCCATTGATGAAGGGTTTACAGACAGGCCGTTTTTCAGCAAAGCAATGCCGAATGCATCACGGCTGTTACCAAACATCAGTATGTTGCCTGCATAATCTTCATCCCACAGTATATTCCAGCTGTCAACAGGTTCATTTACCATGGTTTTGTTATAGATAATGCCAACAACACCCCATGTGTAAGGAACAGAGTATTCATCGTTCGGGTCAAATTCCAGGCCTTTAAATTTCTGGTCGATGTACAGTGTGGCATTGGGGATAAGGCTGTAGTCCAGCTTCTGCAGCATATCTTCGTTTATCATTTTGCCGATCATATAGTCAGAAGGGATTACGATATCATACTCGGCGCCGCCGCTTTTAATCTTTGTGTACATCGCCTCGTTATTATCATAAGTCTGATAGTTGACTTTAATACCTGTTTTTTCTTCAAAGGCTTTGTTTACATTCATTGAGTCTTCCTGACCCAGAGACATGTATTCACCCCAGTTGAAAACATTCAGAGTTATATCCTGGCCTTTGAACTTTTCCCAGTCATAATTGTCAGCCAAAGCCTGAGCGGTGGCCATTTCATCCTCATCTGCCGCAAAGGCAGGTACAACACTGCCGCAAACCATAGAGAAAACGATGGCGGCAGCCATCAAAAAGCTAATAATTTTTTTCATCAATTTACTCCTTCCTTAATTCTTTTGCGTTTTTCCTTTTTCAGGTCTTTCAGGTTAACAATAAACAAAACGCAAAGAATAACAACAAACATTATAGTTGAAAGCGCATATATTTCCGGGCTTACCTTTCTTCTTACCATGGCGTATATGGCTATGGGCAAAGTCTGGGCGTGGCCGGAGTTGAAATAAGAAATTATAAAATCGTCAATAGAGAATGTCAGCGCCATCAGAAAGCCTGTTATTATACCTGGCATTATCTCCGGGATGACAACTTTGAAAAATGCCTGTCTGGGGTTGCAGCCCAGATCCAGCGCAGCCTCATAGACACGCATATCCATCTGCCTGATTTTGGGCAGCACGGAAAGTATCACATAAGGCAGGTTAAAAGTTATATGGGAAATAAGCAGTGTTATCATGCCAAACTGCAACCCAAACAAAGATTTGAACACATTGAATGTGAGCAGCAGCGAAATACCGGTTATTATATCCGGGTTTACAACAGGCATATAGCTGATATTGATAACCGCCATCTTTTCCCATTTATTCATAAAGTTTATACCCACGGCGGCAATTGTGCCCAGGGCCGTGGACACAATGGCTGAAATTACAGCCACCACAACAGTAGTTATAAAAGCTTTTATAATCAGCTCGTTTTTAAACAGCTCCACATACCATTTGAAGGTAAAACCTGTCCACACAGTGCGGCTTTTGGACCGGTTGAAAGACAGACCTATCATAACAAATATGGGTATATACAGAAACAGTATTATAGCTGCCCAGGACAGTTTTTTCAAAACCTTCATCAAAAGCTCACCTCCGTATCTTCATCAGCAAAACCGTTGGTGATACTCATGCACAACAATACCAGAACCATCAGCACCAGGCTCATGGCAGAACCAAGATGCGGGTTGTAGTCGTTGCCCAAAAATTGCAGTTCGATAAGGTCACCTATCATAAAAGCGGTGTCTCCGCCCAGCATTTTGGAAATTATAAATGTGGAGCAGCTGGGAACAAACACCATTGTGATACCGGTTGTGATGCCGGGCATGCTCAACGGCAAAAGCACCTTTGTCAGCACATTGTATGTATTGGCACCCAGATCCTGCGCTGCCTCTATCAGTGAATGGTCAATTTTAACCATGGTAGAATACAGCGGCATTATCATAAAAGGCAGGTAGTTGTAAACCATGCCCAGGATTACCGCTCCGTTGGTATATATCAGGTCAAAAGGTCCAAGGCCGAACAGACCAAAAAATTTATTTATCAAACCATTTTTTTCCAGAAGGTTCATCCATGCGTATGTTCTCAGCAAAAAGTTCATCCACATGGGCAAAATTATTATCATCAGCATTATTTTCCGCCTGGAAGCGCGCAGTCTGGACAGAAAATAGCTGACAGGATAAGCAAATATAAGGCAGAATATGGTGGCCACTGCCGCCAGCAATATACTGCGCATAAACACAGTGGAATACTGGGACAGCCGGCTGATATTTTCAATGGTAAAACTGCCGTTTTTGTCCGTAAATGCAAAGTAAACAACAAGACACAGCGGAGCAAATATAAACAGCAGCATCCAGATTATATAAGGTGTGCTAATATACTTTTTGCTCATTCTCAGTCCCTCATTCGCTTCATGATGTGAATTTCTTCCGGACCGATGTTCAGGCCTATAAGTTCGCCCACATTCTGTTTCTGGGTTGAATGTATTATCCAGTCAAAACCGCCCTGCTCAACAGTGATTTCGTAATGAACACCTTTGAACACAACGCTTTTTACAACACCGGACAGCCGTCCCTGTATTGCCGGCACTACTTCGATGTCTTCCGGTCGAATAACCACATTCACCAGCTCATTGGGAGCAAAGCCTTTGTCAACACAGGAGAACTGTACGCCGCTGAATTCCACCAGAAAATCGCGTACCATAATGCCGTCCAGTATGTTGCTTTCGCCGATAAAGTCGGCTACAAAAGCGTTGACCGGCTCGTTATAAATGTCCTGAGGTGTGCCTATCTGCTGGATAACACCGCCCTTCATTACAACCACGGTATCGCTCATGGTCAAAGCCTCTTCCTGGTCATGAGTTACATAAATAAAGGTGATATTCAGCGCCTGCTGAATTCTTTTCAGCTCAGTCTGCATCTCTTTGCGCAGTTTAAGGTCCAGCGCACCCAGCGGCTCGTCCAAAAGCAGGACTTTGGGGTGGTTGACCAGCGCCCTGGCTATTGCAACACGCTGCTGCTGGCCGCCGGAAAGAGTTGTTGTGTCCCTGCGGGCAAAATCACGCAGGCCCACTATTTCCAGCATTTCCAGAACTCTGGATTTGATTTCCCGGTCCGGCAGCTTTTGCAGGCGCAGACCGAAAGCCACATTTTCAAAAACATTCAGATGTGAAAACAGCGCATATTTCTGAAAAACTGTGTTTACCTGCCTTTTATAAGGCGGCAGGTGTGTGATTTCTTTTCCGTCAAAAAAAACATTGCCGGATTTCGGTGAGAGAAAACCGCCGATTATACGCAAGGTTGTGGTTTTGCCGCAGCCGGACGGTCCCAGCAGCGTTACAAATTCCTTGTCGTGTATATCCAGCGATAAACCATTCAGAATGGTTTCCTCGTCAAAATCTACAACAATGTCTTTCAGACTTACAATGATGTTATTGTCCATTTCTCGACCCCTTTGCGGTAATATTCTACGTCTTTACGTAGCCAGCGTCAATTCTACTACCCCGCAACAGGTTTGTTACACCAGCCGGCGGCCGGTTACAGCAGTACATACAACGCCAGTATGATATTAGATTGTGTTAATTTAATGCCTGTTAAAATAGCATAATTCTAACAACATAAACATACTAAATTGCATTTTAAATGTTTTACACATTTTTGTCAATAGTTATTCACGGCTTTGGGAGAAAATATATTTTTTTGTAAAAATAAACAAAAAACAGGGCTTTACACTGCCCTGTTTTTTATATTAGCAGATTTAAAAATCAACCGACAAACAGCGGAAGATCCCGTATATAATGCAGTTTGTCGCTGACAAAATCTGCGCCTTCTTTCAGCACTGCTGCATAGCCCACAATCTGGCTGTCCAGCTGTGAAAGAAGTGCTTCCATGGCATGGAATGTGCCGCCTGTGGACACAACATCATCCAGAAGCAGAACCTTTTTACCGCGGATTTTGTCTGCGTCACGGCCGTCTACAACCATTTTCTGTATCTCGTTGGTTGTTATGGATTTTACCTGTGTTTCAATGGCGTTCAGCATATAGGCCTTTACACCCTTTCTGAACACAACAAACTCTCTTTCGCCCAGATAAGTACAGATGCTCTGTGCCAAAGGTAAAACTTTGGCTTCCGGGCATACAATGTAGTCAAAATCCACATCTTTTATTCTTTCAGCCAAAACTTTTGAACAATAGTTTGTCAGCTCTGTGTCGCCAAGCAATACAAAACTTGCTATATGCAAAGTAGGTGTAACCTGGGCAATCTGCAATTTCTCTACCCTGCCGGCCAGGTCTATGTCATAATGGGTCTGTCCTGTGTATGCTATTTCCATAAAAATTCTCCTTAAAGCAAAAAGACCAGACCGGCACCGCCGGCCCGTCGATAAATTGTTTTACAATATTAAGTATAACAAAAAATATCATTTTTTCAATAATTACTTTTACTTTTTATAAAAATATTATATAATTCTGTCATCAGAATATTTGACGGAGTAAAATATATGTTTTCATTGGTGGCTTTAATGTGCCTTTATATCGGCGTAAATAATATAAGAAGGGCTTTTGCCGCGCCTCTGAGCCGGTGGAATACAATGAACTGGGCTTTGGCCGGCACAGGTTTAATACTGCTATTTCTCGCTGTGGCCTGTATATGGCAGGCCAACAAAGATTACAAACAAGCCAAAGAAAAAGAAGCCGAAAAAGAGCGTGAGGAAAAAGAAAAGCGCAGACGGCAGTATTTCTTTGACGAAGAGGAATAAAGTGTAAAAAATTGCCATAGTAAAACCGCCTTCTTTGCAGATAATAGATTGCAAAGGAGGCTTTTACTATGGACAAAAGAGATAAGAAGAATTACAGATGCCCCAAAATGGGTGATAAACGCGGATACACCCCGCCGCCGTCTGCATACGAAAAAACATACAGCGGCAGGCTGTCAAAACAGATGGAAGAAACCATATCCGCGGTAACTCTGAATGAAATATATCCGCCGGAAGACGAAAAAAAGGAGGCGGTAAAAAATGAAAAAAGAAAGGCATAATTTCCCCAGCCGCACAGTAGGACAGAATGATGACGGGCTGACCCGGTGGGTAGACGAAGAAACATACGAAAATTATTTTAATATGGAATATATGCACAAGCACCCATCTTCAGCAAAAAAAGCCGATAAAAGCAAAAAAGGCCCCCGGCAAACCCAACAGGATCCTTATACGGTGGCCCAGAATTTTATTGACAGAACAGAATTCACCTTTAAATAGGTATATATTATATATAACATAAAAAGCAGGGATAAAACCCTGCTTTTTTACATTTTGTTAACAAAATATATAACAATTGTTTACAGCCTCCGTCACTTTG
>CASFSP010000158.1 GCA_949297385.1 uncultured Oscillospiraceae bacterium | reverse complement strand
CTATGGCGTTCTGATCTATGCATATAACCTTGTCGATATTTTCCAGCCCCAGCACATCTTCGTGCTTACCGGGTTTTGCCTTGGAGCCGTTGAGCACCGCCGCCGCTTTTTTGTAAAGAATTTCGTTTACAAGGCTGGATTTACCTGAGCCGGAAACACCGGTTACGCAGATAAATTTGCCCAGCGGAAATTCCACATCTATATTTTTCAGGTTATTCTGCGCCGCACCGATTACTTTTATAAATTTGCCGTTGCCTTCTCGCAATTTTTCCGGCAGAGGTATAAATTTCCTGCCGCTGAGATACCGGCCGGTTATGCTTTCGGGACAGTTTTCTATATCCTGCAAACTGCCGCTGGCCACAACATTTCCGCCGTGGTCGCCGGCACCGGGGCCGATATCGACTATAAAATCTGCTGCGCGTATGGTGTCTTCGTCATGCTCAACCACAATAAGTGTATTGCCCAGGTCGCGCAGGTGTTTAAGGGTATCTATCAGTTTTTCGTTGTCTCGCTGGTGCAGGCCTATGCTGGGTTCGTCCAGGACATACAGAACACCCACCAGTGAAGATCCTATCTGTGTTGCCAGGCGTATACGCTGGCTTTCACCGCCGGACAGGGATGCTGCACTGCGAGCAAGAGTCAGGTACTCCAGACCTACGCTTTTAAGGAAGTTAAGGCGTGCCCTGACCTCTTTAAGTATGCTGTGGGCAATCATCTCTTCCCTTTCGGTTAGATTCAGTTTGTCAAGGAATACAAGCGCTTCCCTGACAGACATTTTGGTAAAGTCACTGATGTTTATGCCGCCTACTGTAACAGCAAGTATTATCGGTTTCAGCCTGTCACCGTGACATTCGGGACATTCGATACCGCTCATTATACCGGAGATTTCTTCTTTCACCCAGTTGGAGCTTGTCTCGCGGAAGCGGCGCTCCAGATTGGGGATTATACCTTCAAAATCTGTCTGGTATTTGCTCATGCCTCTGTCTGTTTCACGGTAAAGGTCCAGTTTTTCGCCGTTTGTACCGTATAACAGCGCTTTGACAGCCTCTTTTGGCATATCTTTTATCGGGGTGGACAGCGTAAAGCCGTATTTATCCGCCAGGCCTTTGTAATACATCCGCGATACAGAACCTTCGGCGTAGTACCAGCCGCTGGCCTTTATGGCGCCCTGGTCAATGGAAAGCTTTTTGTTGGGTATAACCAGGTCGGGGTCAACGCGCATAAACACACCCAAACCGGTGCATTTTTCGCAGGCGCCGAAAGGGTTGTTGAACGAAAACATTCGCGGTGAAAGCTCATCGATGCTGATACCGTGTTCCGGACAGGCAAAATTCTGTGAAAACAGCATTTCTTCGCCGTCTGTCACATCTATTATAACAGTGCCGCCGGTTAGTGAAATTGCGGTTTCTATACTTCCGGCCAATCTGCTGGCGATATCCGGTTTTATCACAAGACGGTCAACCACAATTTCGATATTGTGCTTTTTGTTCTTTTCCAGGGAAATATCCTCTTCCAGGTCGTATATAATTCCGTCTGCCCTCACGCGCACAAAACCCTGTCTTTTGGCGGCGTCAAATTCTTTTACATGGGTGCCTTTCTGACCCTTGACCACCGGAGCCAGCACCTGTATCCTGGTGCCTTCTTCCAGCTCCATAACTGCGTCCACCATCTGGTCCACAGTCTGCTGTTTTATCTCCTTGCCGCATATCGGGCAGTGAGGTATGCCTATTCTGGCATACAGCAGCCTGAGGTAGTCGTAAATTTCGGTAACTGTACCCACAGTGGAACGGGGGTTTTTTGATGTGGTTTTCTGGTCGATGGAAATTGCCGGGGACAGGCCTTCTATGGACTCTACATTGGGTTTTTCCATCTGTCCCAGGAACATTCTGGCGTAAGAGGAAAGGCTTTCCATATACCTCCTCTGTCCGTCTGCATATATGGTGTCAAAGGCAAGGCTGGACTTGCCGCTGCCGGACAGGCCGGTCATAACCACCATCTTGTCCCTGGGGATTGTAAGATATATATTTTTAAGGTTGTTTTCTTTTGCACCTTTTATAACAATGCTGTCGCTGTTCATATTTCACCTACTTCATTTTTCTCAGTTTTTCTATCCTGTCACGCAGGAATGCCGCGTGCTCGAACTCCAAAATTTTGGCCGCCTGTTTCATCTCTTTTGTCAGGCGCTCGATAAGCTGCTCCCTTTCGGCTTTGGACATTCGCCTTGCCTGTTTTTTCGGAGAGTCCTCTTTGGAAGATATTTCTATTATGCCCCTGATGTCCTTTTTGACAGTCTGAGGGATTATGTTGTGCTCTTCGTTGTATTTTATCTGTATCCGGCGTCGGCGGTATGTTTCCGTAATTGCCCTTTCCATAGAGTTTGTCACGGTGTCCGCATACATTATAACCTGGCCGTTTACATTTCTGGCGGCGCGGCCGATGGTCTGTATCAGGCTGGTTTCGCTGCGCAAAAAGCCTTCCTTATCTGCGTCCAGTATCGCAATAAGGCTGACTTCCGGCAGGTCCAGGCCTTCACGCAAAAGGTTGATACCCACCAGGACATCTATGGTGCCCATACGCAGGTCCCTGATAAGCTCCATTCTTTCAAAGGTATCCACTTCGTGGTGCATATATTTCACCTTGATTTTTTTGGAGGCCAGGTAATCTGTCAGGTCTTCTGCCATTTTTTTGGTCAGGGTTGTTATCAACACCCTTTCATCTTTCTGTATACGCTGGTATATTTCGCCCAGCAAATCTTCAATCTGGCCTTCAACAGGCTTTACTATAATTTCCGGGTCTATAAGGCCGGTGGGTCTGATTATCAGCTGTGCTGTCTGCCGTGCGTGCTCTTTTTCGTATTTTCCGGGTGTGGCGCTGACAAATACCAGCTGGTTGACCTTTTTTTCAAATTCTTCGAATTTCAAAGGGCGGTTGTCATAGGCGCTGGGCAGGCGGAAACCGTACTCTACCAGATTTTTCTTTCTGGCATAGTCACCGCCGTACATGGCGCCTATCTGCGGTATGGTCACATGGCTTTCGTCGATAAACATGACAAAGTCATCCGGGAAATAATCCAGCAGTGTGGTGCCGGTCTCTCCCGGTTTTCTGCCGGAAAATACGCTGGAATAGTTCTCTATGCCTTTACACATACCCACCTCGGACAGCATTTCCATGTCATACTGGGTGCGCTGGGAAATTCTCTGTGCTTCGATAAGCTTGCCCTGGGAGGTGAACATCTTCACCTGCTCGTCCATCTCGTTGCGTATTTTTTCCAGCGCAATTTTCATCTTTTCTTCCGATACGATATAATGGCTGGCCGGGAAAATAGCCACATGGTTGAGAGTGGCTTTCACTTCACCGGTAAGGGCGTTTATCTCTCTTATCCTGTCTATCTCGTCACCGAAAAATTCTACCCTTATGGCGTTTTCCTGTGAATAGGCGGGATATATCTCTACAATATCCCCCCTTACACGGAACTTGTTACGGATAAAATTCATATCGTTTCTTTCGTATTGCAGCCTTACAAGAGAGCGCATCAGCTCGTCCCTGCTCATGGGGTTACCGGGGCGCAGGGATATAACCATTTCGCGGTAGTTGATAGGGTCGCCCAAAGAATATATACAGGAAACACTGGCCACGATAATGACATCTCGCCTTTCGGACAGTGCGGCAGTGGCACTGTGGCGCAGGCGGTCAATCTCTTCGTTTATAGCGCTGTCTTTTTCTATATAAACATCCTTGGTCGGTATATACGCCTCCGGCTGGTAATAGTCGTAATAAGAAACAAAGTATTCCACCGCGTTGTCCGGGAAAAACTCTTTAAACTCGGTGCACAGCTGCGCGGCCAGTGTCTTGTTGTGAGCCAGCACCAGTGTGGGCCTGTTTACCTTCTGTATTATCTGTGCCATGGTATAGGTTTTGCCTGTACCGGTGGCACCCAGCAAAATTTGGCTTTTCATGCCTTTCAATATACCGTCGCTGATTTTTTCTATGGCCTGGGGCTGGTCGCCGGAAGGTACATAATCGCTTTTTAAAACAAATTTATCCATTTAATATCTGAACCTTTCAAAATTACCGCTGTCCGCCAATGAAACAAAATCGTCATCGGCAACAATAATATGATCACATAACTGTATGTTGATAAGCTCCAAAGCCCTGTAAATCTTTTCCGTGGCGCGCAGGTCACTTTTGGACGGCAGCGCTATCCCTCCGGGATGATTGTGGGCCAGTATCACGCCTGTGGCATTGCTGTTCACCGCCATGGCTACAACTTTTTTAACCGTTATGGGCGTCGAATTTACAGTGCCTTCAAAAACCTTTTCGCATTTTATGACCTTTTTCTTGTCGTCCAGCAGCATTACATGTACTTCTTCATTTTGTTTTCCGTAAAATCTCGGCACAAAAAATTTGCCCGCTGCATTGGTAGAACTGATAATCTTGATATCCTTTGACTTATCGGTATGATAAGCGGAAGTCAGCCGCGGTATCAATTTTATCAGGGTTGCGGAATGTTCGCTGATACCCTTTATTTTGCACAATTCTTCCAGCGGAGCATCAAACACACCGGACAGACTTTTGAATTGTTCCAGCAGCCGGTGCGCAATCTCGTTTGTATCACTTCTGGGCAAAGCGTAAAACAACAGCAGTTCCAGAATGTTGTGATCTTCAAAACTGTCCAGTCCCTCTGACAGAAAGCGCCGTTTCAAACGCTTTCTGTGGCCGTCATGAACGCCCATAATGCCCCGCCTTTCAAAGTTTTTATTTACTAAAAATCCAAAATAGGATATACTAATTTATTATACTACATATTATGTGAAAATTAAAGTAGGTACATGAAAAAATGAAAAGTTTTACAGCGGGAAAAAACGAGGACGGAATAAAGCTGATAAAGTTTTGTGAAAAGGTATGCCCCGCCATGCCCAAAGGCCTTTTACATAAAGCGTTCCGCAACAAAAGAATAAAGATAAACGGCAAAAAGCAGACAGCTGATTACATAGTAAAACACGGGGATCTAATAGAACTTTACATAAATGACGATTTTTTTGCGCCGGAAAGAAGGGTTGAGATTGCAGATTTTTCGGCCCTGAACATAATTTATGAAGATGAAAATATTCTTTTGGTGTTTAAACCGGCAGGGCTTTTGTGCCATTCCGATAACAAAAATCAGACAAACCTTATAGATATGATCACTTCCTATCTTATAGACAAAGGCGAATATGACCCGCAGGGCGAGAAAACCTTTGCTCCGGCTTTGTGCAACCGCATCGACCAGGGCACGGAAGGCATTGTGGCAGCGGCAAAAAATCACAGAGCCCTGGCAGAAATCAACAGCGCCATAAAAAATAATCTTGTGGAAAAAACATATATATGTGTCACCGAAAAGCCTGTAAAAGACGGAATTTACAAAGCATATTTGAAAAGGGATCTCAATGCAAAAAAAGTGCAGGTAAAGCGGCAGCCATTTGACGGTGCCAAGGAGATTATAACACAGTTTTCCACCCTGGCGTGGGATAAAAGGCGGCTGATAGAATGCCGTCTGATAACGGGAAGAACTCATCAGATAAGGGCGCACCTGGCTTTTTTGGGCTCACCTATCCTGGGCGACAGAAAATACGGAAAAGAAGCCGCAGGTCTTCAAAGTCAGCTTTTGTGTGCGTATAAGCTGAAATTCAAAGACCTGCCGGAAGATACACTGACCGGATACCTTTCCGGCAAACAGTTTTCTGCAGAGGAAAACAGCGTGACAAAGTTTTTCTGCGAGAACACAAAAATTTCAATTAAATTATCACAGGAATAAGAATAATGGAGAATCTTTATCAGGAAAGAAAAAGAAAAACAATACTTTTCATCAGCGGCGGGCTGATAGGCCTGGCCATATTTATAGCTATATATGGCGTCGGTATAATAAATCCCTTTTCGGACAGTCTTATTTACAAAGGATATATAGAAAAAGATATTGCTCAGCATTATGCCGGCTGGCTACTGTACAAAAACAGTCCATGGCAGTTTCCGCTGGGTGTGGGAGAAAATATCGCCTACCCTTACGGAAATGCTGTCACTTTTACGGACTCCATACCATTGTTTGCCATATTTTTCAAAATTTTCAAAGGCATTCTTCCACGGACTTTCCAGTATTTCGGAATATTTGTAATGCTGTGTTTTGTTTTACAGGGCGCTTTCGGCGCACTGCTGGCCGGTTTGTTCAACAAAAATACGGCAGCAGACTGTCTGTGCGCAGCCATTCTGGTTTTTTCCCCAATCATGCTGGAAAGGGCTTTCAGACACTGTGCACTGTCCGCACATTTTCTCATACTTGCTACCCTTTACTTTTATTTTTCAGGCAGAGAGAAAAAAGGTTTTAAGGCGTATCTTCCCTTCTATGTGCTGAATTTGCTGGCGGTAATGATACATCCGTACTTTATGCCCTTTACCTTTGGAATAATGTTTGCATTTGCAATAGAAAAAGTATTCAGCGAAAAGCGTACCACGCCCGCACTGCACATACTGGGCAGTATTGCCGCCACTGTTGCAGTTGGTTATATTATAGGAATTTTTTATGTGGGCGGTTCCCTGTCATCATTGGGCTATGGGTATTTCAGCATGAATTTGAACGCCCTTTATAACCCTGTGAGCAAAGGTTTTGACAACTGGTCTGGCGCACTGGAAATAAAGCCCAATCTTCTGGGCCAAATGGAAGGGTTTAATTATCTTGGACTTGGAATACTGATATTCCTGCCTGTGGCAGCT
>CASFSP010000157.1 GCA_949297385.1 uncultured Oscillospiraceae bacterium | reverse complement strand
GCTATCATTAAACAAGTATTAAAAACAGGTGATTTTATGGAAAAATGTAATATATGCCCCAGAAACTGTAATGTTGACCGCAGTGTGTCTGTGGGGTTTTGCTCTATGAGCGACAAGGTAAAAATTGCCCGCGCCGCCCTGCACATGTGGGAGGAGCCGTGTATATCCGGCGAGCAAGGCAGCGGAACCGTGTTTTTCTCCGGCTGTAATATGAAATGCGTCTACTGTCAGAACAAGGATATTTCCACAGGAGGTTTCGGCAAGGAGATAACGGTGCGGCAGCTGGCGCAGACTTTTTTGAACCTGCAAAGCCAGGGCGCGCTGAACATAAATCTTGTAACCCCCACCCACTATACATTGCAGATTATACAGGCGGTAAAACTGGCGCGCCGGCAGGGCCTTGTCCTGCCCATAGTGTACAACACCAGCGGATATGAAAAGGTGGAAACACTGCGCCTGCTGGAAGGCATTGTGGATGTATGGCTGCCGGACTTTAAATACATAGACAGCGAAACCGCAAAAAAATATTCCCGGGCGGCAGACTATCCGCAGATTGCCATGGCGGCCATTGATGAAATGGTACGCCAGGCCGGGCAGTGTGTATTTGACGCCGACGGCATAATACAAAAGGGTGTGGTAATAAGACATCTGGTATTGCCCACACAGGCAGAGCAGGCAAAAAGAGTAGTAAAATACCTGCACGAAAAGTACGCTGACAAAATTTTCATCAGTATTATGAGCCAGTACACCCCCTGCACCGACCTGTCGGCTTTCCCGGAGATAAACAGAAAAACCACCCGGGCTGAATACGACGAAGTGGTGGACTATGCCGTGAATATCGGCGTGGAAAACGGTTTTATCCAGGACGGAGAGGCCGCCAGCGAAAGCTTTATACCACCCTTTGACCTGGAAGGTGTGCTGTAAAAGCAATAATCTGAACACGCGGCACATGCTTTCACCGCAAAAACTGAAAATTTATCAACAAAAACGCCGGAAAGTGTGGAAAACTTTCCGGCGTTACTGTTTATTTTTTAAGCGCTTTCATTATATTCATTTAAAAATCGCCAAATTTAAATTGTGTCATATAACAATGCCTGCCAGCTGTACAGCCATGCCTGCACCACAGCCTGTGATATACAACAGCAGCAATACAAACAAGTTCTGCCTTAAATTTTTATTGGAGCGAAAGATAACCGCCAGTCCAACACCGGCGCCTGTGCAAAGGCCTGCCAGCACCGAGCCAAAACTGATTACACCGTCCATATACAGCTGTGTAAGCAGAATTGAGGCGGCGCAGTTGGGTATAAGGCCCACAAGGCCGGATATCAGCGGCTGAAAAACACCCCGGCGTGAAAGAAAAGCGGTCAGCCTTTCAAGGCCTGTCAGCTCAACTGCCGCACCGATAACAACATTAAAGACAAGTATAAATGCAAAAATATGCACCGTATGACGGACTGCGGCGGACAGGACACTTTCTTGCCGGTTATGTTCGTGACAGTCCACCCGGTCTATATTTCCGGTATAGCCGCCGCGCAGGCTCCGGGGGATAAGGCGCCGCAGGAAAAAATCTATACAAAAACCGGCGATAACAGCCACGATTACTTTTGCCGCTATCAGCACGGCCAGGCTTTTCCAATGCCGGGGGCTGGCTATCATAACCGGTATGGCCTCGTCAGATGTGGCCAGGAACACCGCGATAAGCGTGCCCAGTGTAATCATTTTACCGCCGTAGAGGTTGGCTGCCATGGCCGAAAAACCGCACTGGGGAAAACAACCCAGGACAGCGCCGTACAAAAAACCGGCCTTCCCGCCGCCGGCCAAAAGTTTTTCTATACCCCGGCTGTGCCTGTGCTCCACAAACTCAATCAGCCAGTATGCCGCAAACAAAAACGGCAGCATTTTTATACTGTCCGCCAGGGCATCTGTCAGAATTTCTATCATAAATATCCCCCCTATTTTAAAAAACTGTTTTATATTATATTGCTCAGATAAAAAAATTTCAACAAATTTTATTTGTATTCAATTTTGGTCGCACCTGCCTGTATCAGTATTCATACTGTAAATTGCAAATATTCACCTTCAAAATGAAAACCCCGGAACAGCCGGGGTTTTGTATTGTTTATTCTTATGATAGCGCTTATGGTAAAAAGTTACAGTTTTTGTATGTTAAAGCCGGTTGTCTGCAAATATTTGCTATCCGGCCAGTTTGCGGCCTATGGCGGCCATGGCGCCGGTGTCAAAACCGGCATCGCATTTTATTTCCAGTATATAATCATCATAACACACCAGATACCAGCCGGCAAAACTGTCAGTGCTGTCCATCAGCTGCCAGGCGCCGTTTGCACCCCAGGGCGCCGGGTCAGTTGTCTGATACATTCGCCTGTATTCTTCCCCTTCGCCCGGCAGGATGTCCTGTCTGTCATCCATGATTGTTTTAAGGCAGAAATCATACAAAAAATCGGCCTTTACCTTTATCAGCGTATATTCCAGCTGTGGCAGATTTCTGTAATTTTCCCGGTCAAACCTAGGAGACTGACGGCATTCGGAATATTCCAGCAAAACAGAGCTTTGGTGCTCGTTGCGTTTTGTGTAATTCTCTGTTGCCTGTATGCCGAAATCTTCCAGTATGATGGGCATATCGTCATTGTAAAGGGTAAATACGGCGCCGTTGTGGGTATATGTTTCTTCTCCGGTCAGCATACCCTGGCTGCTGGCCGCAATAATAAACATAACAACTATGACAACCATGGAAACATTGAGCACAATACCGAAACCGATTGTTATTATGCGGTTAGTGTTTTTCGACGCGTTTTCCTTTTTCAGCTGCTTTTGTATCGCCGGAAGTGCGGTTAAAATCGCCACAGTATATATCAGCATACCGATCACTGCCCGTATTGACACCCCGTCAGAGGACACAAATTTCGTAACAAGATATGCCGCAAACACCACACCGATAATTGCCAATGTAATTTTATTGTATACGGCTGTGTCTTTCATGGCCGGCAGCCGGCCGCTGTCAAGGTTTTCCTTTGCTTTTTTGTACCATGAAAAGTAATCCGCCAGGCTTTTTACCGCTGAAAAAACACCCAGCAGCAATATAAACAGTATTATGAAAATATCATTACTTGCCAGAGATTGCAGCGGATTTGTACGGTACAGCCTGTAATGGGTCCATACATTCAGCATCAAAATTGCCATAATCGCCACATTGGACGGAATAAGGCTTCTCTTTGCGCTGGCGTGTATATTTTCCAGCTCTATGGCCGGGTCGGTTTCTATGGGTATGGGGTTGGGGTTTTCATTGTAAAAAATCTGTGCCTGTCCTACGGTGCAGGCCTGCATACACCCGGTGCGCCGGCAAAAATCAATCAGCGTCTGCTGGTCTTCGCTGGGGTGCGGGTCAAAGGCCGATGCCTTGGGATAATAGGTGATGGAAAATTTCAGTTTTTTCGGCTCGATTTTGCGATATGTCCAGCCAAAAGACGACACACTTTCTATCAGCCAGCCCTGCCGGGCCATTTTTTCCAGGTGCCGCTGTGTGTTGCTGCTGTCGGTAATATTGAAAAATTCAAAGCGGCGTTTTTTATCTTTCATAGCTGTCCTCCTGCAAAAAAATTTTGCGGTAATCCTCTGCCTGTGCCTGTATGCGGCGGTACTCCTTTTCCAGCATGGCCGCGCCTTTTTCCGTCAGAATATAGCTGCGGCGGCGGCCTTCCACCTTGGTCTGGCGTATCATATCTTCCCGGACAAACTGTTCCAGAAGGGTGTACAGCGTACCGGAGCCCACATTCACCCTGCCGCCGGTCACTGCCGGCACCAGGTCCAGTATGTCCATGCCGCAGCGCTCCTCTTTGAGGCACATCAGGGTGTAAAACATCTGTTCTGTAAGTGTCTGAAATTTTTCTCGAGCCATAAGTCCCCCTATTCTCGATTATCGAGTTAACTCACTTATATTATATTCTCGATTATCGAGATTGTCAATATATATCCTTGCTTGAATGTGAAAATATTGCTTTGCCTGACCATAAACCCCGAATTGTGTCCGGGTTTAGTTTATGCGAATATGCAAAAAAACAGCCGGTTTTTGTTTCCGGCTGTTTTTGGTGTATGGCATGCGGACAGCTATTACAAAACAAAAAATTTTAAATCACAGGCCTGCCGCCGAATTGCCATATTAGTGCGGACGGCACCAAAGCCGCACTGAGTGCCGGCAACAACCTCCGCACTGTTCTAACGGCGGAAATTATCCGCCCTTTCCTGACCCCACCAGGCGGGCGCCAGTTCTTTCAGGCGGACGGTCTGTCTTTTTTCATAATCGGTCATAATTTCCAT
>CASFSP010000156.1 GCA_949297385.1 uncultured Oscillospiraceae bacterium | reverse complement strand
TACGACTGGCACGGCGTGCTGGCCGGTATCAACGCCCTGGGCGGCAAAGGCAGCATCAGGGTTAATGTAGGCAGCGAACTGAGCGTGCCTCACTTTATCTGGCAGGCCATTTACGGCAAAAACATCACAGTTACATTTGTACGCGGAGCTGACAGCTTTGTTGTGAACGGCCGGACACTGGGCGCAAACTTTGACCCCAACACCGGTCATATGCTGACAGAGTTCTCTGCAACCAGAACAAACCCGAACACAGGTGTAAGACTGTAATAAAAAGGCGATATTGCAAATATCGGCATAAGGAAAAGCGGCAGGCGCAGGCCCGCCGCTTTTTTGCTGTGCCGAAAAAGGTCAAACCCTGTTGAAAGTGCATATTTTACACCGCCGGCGCCGATAACTTGTGTTTTTGGAGCACGGCTGTAACAGCATGGGTTAAAACGGACACCGGTGCCACAGCCGCAGGTTTTGAATTTTGATTTCACTTTTATAAGCAGAAAAATGCGGCTGTGTCAATGTAAAGCGGGTTATAAACAAAGCCGCCCGCAGATGTGAGAAAGAATAAAGACAAAAAGGATAAAAGAACAGGCGAAAAGTTGAAAAAGACGGTTTTTTGTTATATAATTTAAGCAGTATATCAAATATAGATGGCCTGCGCCGGCGAAAGGCGACAGGTCAGAAGGAGAGTTATATGAAAACAAAAAAGACGCTGTCTGCCGGGTTTCTGGTGTTTGTTTTTGCGGCGCTGATGGTTTTTGCCGTTGGCTGTTCCAAAGATGATACAAGCAGCAGCCAGGACAGCTCCGGCGCAGACTCACCGTCTGTTACAGATGACAGATTGCAGCAGGCCTGGGAGAAAAACAACGATGTTGTGGGCTGGCTGACTGTTGACGGATGCGAAATAGACAATGTGGTTTTTCAGGGCGAAGACAACGACGAATATCTGCGTGTAAATGATGAAGGGGAAAGCGATGTCTGGGGCTGCTATTTTCTGGATTATATCAATGTGACAGACGGCAAAGATCTGTCCGACAAAGTCAATATAATCTATGGCCATTCTTTGGATGACCTGACTGAAAGCGAAAAATTCAGCAAGCTGAAAAGGTATAAAGATGCTGAATTTGCCCGGCAGCATCCCACAATAACTTTTGACCTGCTGGAAGGTGAAACCCAGTGGCAGATTTTTTCCGCCTGTGATATTCCGATCACCATCAATTATATAGACCCCAATCCCTCTGACGAGGCGCACCGGGCAACCCTGGATTTCCTGACACAGAACAGCTATGTAGATTTTGGCGTTGATGTGTCGGTGGAAGATCAGCTGCTGATACTTTCCACCTGTACCAGCGATGAAAGCGTCCGCTTTGTAATCGCCGCCAAAAGGCAGTTTTTCAGCCGGCGAACAGCAAAAGGCAGAGAATACGGTATACGGCAGTTTTGAGTTTTCATATGCCGGGGCGCCGGACAATATTGCCGGCCGGGTCCGGGCTGGGTGTGCCTGCTTTTGTCAGCCGGCGGCGGTGGGTGTGGCCGAAAAGGTGTGCGTATTCCTTATGCTGACCGCTTCGGCCTATATGCAGTCCATCTCTGCCTTTGTGGCCCAGAACAACGGTGCCGGCAAGGTACAGCGTTCGGTGCAGGCGCTGAGCTACGGCATAAAGACGGCACTGGCGGCAGGCGCGGTTATGGGTGCACCGGCTTTTTTCAAAGGGGATATGCCGGCGTCGGTGTTTTCCGGCCAGGGACAGGTTATAACCTATGCCCACCGGTATCTGAAAGCCTATGCCATAGACTGTCTGCTGACTGCCGTGCTGTTTTGCTTTGTGGGCTTTTTCAACGGCTGCGGAAAGACAGTTTTTGTGATGGTTCAGGGGGTTGTGGGCGCATTTTTTGTCAGGATCCCGGTGGTGTATCTTATGAGTCATCTGCCCGGTGCCACTTTGTTTCACATCGGGCTGGGCACGCCTGTTTCTTCGGCGGCGCAGATACTTCTGTGTGTCATGGCTTACCGCACTTACAGAAAAAATATACATATATAACGGCCTCGAAGCCTGAAAAAGAAAACTCCGCCCATAAAGCGGAGTTTTTTGGTTTTTGAATTGTAAAAAATGTATTTCCGGCCGGCAAAAGCCGGTTTTACTGTCCGTAGATTTATACGTTGTTATGGCGTAAAGGACAGTTTAATTCCGGGCATATTTTCCAAAGTCGGCCAGCAGGGCGGCTGCAAAATCTTTCAGATACGACCGGTCAATTTCATTTTCAAAACATAGCCTTTGGCTGTACTGATAGGCGACAGTGCTGTAAATATCGCCTTTTACGGTGATGTGACCTTTGGCGCCGGCGGTAAATTCTATATGGCTGTGCAGACCGTAAGTTTCTTCCAGCCTTGCGGACCCTTTCAGATTTTCATACAGTTCGTT
>CASFSP010000155.1 GCA_949297385.1 uncultured Oscillospiraceae bacterium | reverse complement strand
GGGAACAGCAGTACATCGCGTATGGAGGCAGAGTCTGTCAGCAGCATTACCAGCCTGTCAAGACCGAAGCCCAGACCGCCGGTAGGAGCAAGGCCATATTCCAGTGCTGTTACATAGTCGTAGTCAACCTGCGCTTTGCAGTTGGGTTCCAGGGCTCTTCTTTCAGCAACCTGTCTTTCAAAGCGGCCTTTCTGGTCGATGGGGTCGTTCAGTTCGCTGAAAGCGTTACCGAATTCCATGCAGTTGATGAAATATTCAAAACGCTCGGTATAAGCCGGGTCTTCCGGTTTGCGTTTGGCCAGCGGGCTGATTTCCACCGGATAATCATAAATGAATGTAGGCTGTACCAGCTTGTCCTCTACAAAAGCGTCAAAGAATTCGGCCAGGATAGCTCCTTTGCTGGGCACTTCCGGCAGTTCTACCTTGTGTTCTTTTGCAACGACAATGGCTTCTTCGTCAGAGTTTATCAGGTTAAAGTCAACACCGGAATATTTCTTTACAGCTTCCAGCATTGTCATCCTTTCCCAATGTCCCAGGTTGATGACTTTGCCCTGGTAAGGCACTTCCAGCGTGCCGCATACCTTCATGGCAACGGTTTTCATCATCTCTTCAACCAGATCCATCATATCAAAGTAGTTTGCATAGGCCTGGTAAAGTTCTATTGTTGTAAATTCGGGGTTGTGCTTTGTGTCCATGCCTTCGTTACGGAAGATACGGCCCACTTCATAAACTTTGTCAAAGCCGCCGACGATAAGGCGCTTGAGATAAAGTTCTGTCTCGATGCGCAAAACCATGTCCATATCCAGTGTGTTGTGATGTGTGATAAATGGACGGGCAGATGCGCCGATTTCAAAAGGTGTCAGTATAGGTGTGTCAACCTCGATAAATCCTTTGGAATCCAGGAAGTGACGCACTTCACGGACAATCAGGCTGCGTTTTACAAATGTTTCCTTTACATCGGGGTTTACGATAAGGTCAACATATCTCTGACGGTAACGGGTATCTGTGTCTGTCAGACCGTGCCATTTTTCCGGCAGGGGAATGAGGGACTTGCTCAAAAGCTCGATGTGTTTTACCCTGATGGAAATTTCACCGTGCTTTGTTTTAAATATTTCGCCCTGTACACCTGCGATATCACCGATATCCCAGGAACATACCTCTTTGAAATAGTCTTTTCCCAAAGCATCCCGGCGCAGATACAGCTGTATTCTGCCGGAATGATCCATAATATCCATAAATGCGGCTTTGCCCATTATGCGTTTGGACATAATACGGCCGGCCAGGCTGGCTGTGCCGTGGTCCTCTTCCTCGTCTTTAAAGGCGTCTACCACATCTTTTGCGTAATCTGTAACATTGTATTTTGTCTTTTCGTAAGGGTTGGCTCCCTTTTCCTGCAAGGCTTTCAGCTTGGCGCGGCGGATTTGCATCTGCTCGCTCAGGTTTTCTTCACCGGTTTCGGGCATAATGTTTGTGTTTTCCATTGTCCTGCTCCTTAATATATAAAATTAAATATAATTCAGTATATCAATTTATTCTATCATAAAACAAGCTGATATACAAGCCGATATACCGGCAGTTTTTCAGGAAAAAATGCACAAAAAGTCTGATATTGCTTGAATATCGGTAAAAAAATATTATAATGTAGCCAATGTGCAAATATATTCAGCAGGCGTTTTATGTGGCCGGTATATGCGCCTATGTCTGACGCGGACAGCGGCCGGCACATTGTTCATGGTTTTGTAATTTTATTTCTGTTTACAACTTCTTTTTTGTATAATATAATGAAGGTAAAGAAAAATGAAGCGGAGAAAAAATTATGAAATGGTTATTTAGAAGTGCGGACAACTATTTAAAACAAAGCGACTGGAAAGACCTGGCACTGATAAAAATCTGCCTTTTTGCCGTGGGTGTTTTTGTGGGCCTGCAAATTCCCAAAAAGTTCAAAACACCGGCGGCCTTTGCAGCTTTCAGTGCGTTTCTGGCTACATATATTCCCATTATGACAAAATATTTCAAAGTAGTGGGAAAGATGATAAAAAACAGATAAAAAACAAAAGCAGGGCTTTTGCCCTGCTTTTTCTTATCTGTTTATTGTAACCTTTTTGATAGTCAGATGTATTGTTTTGCCGGTGGGAAGATCAACTGTTACTGTTTCGCCGGTTTTGTGGCCTTTCAGTGCGGCACCTACCGGAGAATCTTCGCTGATTTTGCCGTGCAGAGGGTCAAACTCGGTGCTGCCTACAATGTCATAAGCGCTTTCTACGCCTGCTTCATTTTCAACAACAACATGAACGCCAACGCCTACAACATTTTTTGCCATGTTGCTTTTGTCAACGATCTTTGCGTTTTTGATTGTGGTTTCCAGCTCCATAATGCGCTGTTCAACCAGGCCCTGTTCGTTTTTGGCTTCGTCATATTCACTGTTTTCAGACAGGTCGCCAAATCCACGGGCTACTTTTATTTTCTCCGCCAGCTCCCGGCGTTTCTCTGTTTTAAGATATTCCAATTCCTTAACCAGGTCGTCATAACCCGACTGTGTAAGCAATACTTCTTTTGCCAATTTGATAATCTCCTTTTCAACAAGCAATGTTATTATTATATATATAAACAAAAGTAATGTCAATATTACCCAAGGTCAAAAAAGGGCGTATTTGCCCGTATAAAGCCGCAAAACATACCAAAACCTCCCATGTCGGGAGGTTTTGGCTCAGAAAAAGGTGAATAGATAATGAATTTATTCTTCGTCGTATTTTGCCACGATATACTTTTTGGCTTCCTCTATTACCTTGGGTTCCAGATTGGCCGGCAGCTGTTCATATCTGGCAAAATCCAGTGAGAAGCTGCCTCTGCCGGCGGTAAGGGAGCGAATATAGGTTGTAAAGTCTGACATTTCGCTCATGGGACATTCGGCCATTACTTTCTGCATTCCGTCTCCGGCAGGCTCTATGCCCAGCACGCGGCCGCGGCGTTTGTTCACTTCGCCCATAACATCACCGGCATTTGCGTCGGGAACCAGCGCATTCAGTGTACCTATGGGTTCCAGCAGACAGGGAGAAGCCTCTTTCAGGCCTGCTTTGTAAGCCAGTGTAGCAGCCAGCTTGAACGCCATTTCAGAGGAGTCAACCGGGTGGTAGGAACCATCCAGCAATGTGGCTTTCAGGCCAACTACCGGATAACCGGCCAGCACGCCGTATTTTTTGGCGTCTTGCAAGCCTTTTTCAACGGCGGGGAAGTAGTTCTTCGGAACAGCTCCGCCGAATACCTTTTCTTCGAATACCAGCTCGTCGCTGTCGCAGGGTGAGAACTCAATCCATACATGACCGTACTGTCCGTGTCCGCCGGACTGTTTTTTATGTTTACCTTCGGCTTTTACGGTTTTTCTTATTGTTTCTCTGTATGCAACTCTGGGTTTGGACAGTTCTGCATCAACGCCGAATTTGCCCTTCATTTTGGCCAATACAACATCCAGGTGCTGCTCGCCCAAGCCTTTGATAAGCTGCTGTGAAGTTTCGGCATCCTGACGATAGCTTACAGTGCAGTCCTCTTCCATTATCCTTTGCAGTGCAGAAGAAATTTTTGCCTCGTCGCCTTTGTTCTTGGGGCGTATGGCCATTTCCATTGTAGGAGCCGGGAATTCGTTGTCCATTGCTTTGTATTCGTTCTGCGGGTCGCACAGAATATCGCCGGTCTTGGTGTTGGCCAGTTTTGTGACGGCGCCTATGTCGCCGGCTTTGATGTAATCTGCATCAAACTGTTTTTTGCCGCGCACAAACAGAAGTTTGCCCATTTTTTCCGGCGCGCCCACTGTGGTGTTTACCACAACAGAGTCTGCTTTAAGGTTGCCGCTGAGCACCTTTACATAGCTCAGTTTGCCAACAAACGGGTCAGCAACTGTTTTGAAAACCAAAGCCGCAACCTGGCTGTTTTCGTTGAAGGGCAGAACAACATCGGCCGAGCCTATCATCAAAGGTGTGCCTTCTATGTCTTCGGGGCTGGGCAGCAGGTCGTTGATTGCATCCAGCAACATATCTATGCCTTCCAGTTTGGTTGTTGCGCCGCATACAACAGGGGTGATTGTACCGGCTTTTATACCGGCTTTTATGCCGGTGACAATTTCAGCTTTTGTAAACTGTTCGCCGGAGAAGTATTTTTCAAACAGCTCTTCATCTGTTTCGGCGACAGCTTCGTTGATACTGGTTACCAGACCGTCCAGACGGTGGCCGGTGGCAGGCATAACAACTTCTTCCGCTTTGCCGGATTTGTAAGAGTATGCCTTGAATTCCATCAGGTTTATGTAAACAGTTTCGTCGCCTTTGGCCACCGGTACAATAATCGGACATACCTGCGGGCCGAACTCTGTTTTCAGCTCTTCAAATACTTTGTAGAAATCAGCGTGTTCCACATCAATTTTAGACACATAAATCATTGTGCTGCGGCCGTGTTTGGCGCTCAGCTTGTAAGCTTTGTGGGTTCCCACTTCCACGCCGTCTTTTGCGCTGACGGCAATAATTGTGTTTTCACAGGCTTTTACACCCTCGTACATACCAAGTTCAAAATCAAACAGTCCGGGTACATCAACCAGGTTTACCTTTGTTCCGTTGTATTCATAATTGGCCACGGAACTGGACAGAGAACATTTTCTCTTAATTTCTTCGTTGTCAAAGTCTGACACTGTGTTTCCGTCTTCAACTTTTCCCATGCGGTCGGTTGTCTTGGTGGCGTACAGCAACGCCTCTACCAGACTGGTCTTCCCGCTGCCGGCATGGCCGGCAACCATTATGTTTTTGATTTTCATTTGCTTGTAGTCCATAATGAAATGAACCCCCTTTGTAAAAAAATTTCGTCGTTATATCAAAAACAATACACGATATACAAACATTACAAAAATTTTAACACAAAATAGAAAATTTTTAAATGATTTTCACATATTTTTTTTATTTTGAATGTAGAAATTGATATGTGTCTATTGTCTAAATTTACTAAAAGCCTAAAAAAATCAACAGGTGAAAAGGGATAAAAACAGTGAAAAACGTAAAAAAACACCCTGCCGGTCAGACAGGGTGTCAGGGTTTGGAAAATTAGATTTTAGCCAGCATTTCGTCAACTGTGGGCATATCCATAATTGTTTTGGCGTAGTGAGCTTCTTTAACAGTCATATCGCCGTCAACAAAGAAGAATGCAGGCAGCTGTTCTTCGATGCCTTCGTAGTCGCCGTGTTTAAATCCGGCCCGGGCAGCTTTGGCGCCTTTTTCCTGCAATTTGGCCATGTCTTCGCCAACCAGTGAAGGCATATCGGAAGCGGCGTTGATTTCCAGTGTTTTGTAGATCTCCTGTTTGGAGTCGCAGATGAGATAGAAAGGCAGGGTGCTGCCGGCCAGATCTCTCTGAACAATTTCAGGTGTGGACTGCATTACAACTGCAACATTTACGCCTTTGTCAACAAACTCCTGGTATCTTTCTGTCAGGCAGTGTACATCATAGCGGCATACTGTGCAGCCGATGTAGCGCAGAACCATGAACATTGTGGGTTTGCCGTCAACTATTTTTTCGATTGTAACACCGTTTTCAAAAGCGGTGTCAACTGTAAAATTCGGGAATTTGTCTCCCTTTACCAATTTTGCCATTGATAATTACCTCCAAAATTTATATTAATCATTTCCTGTGCGGAAGGATTATTTGATTTTTTCCAGAACTTCTGTTGCCAGGGGCATGTCTGCAATATTTCTTGCATAATGTGCCACTTCAACTGTCATGTCGGGAGCCAGTGCAAAGAAAGCGGGCAGCTGCTGTTCGTTGCCTTCGTAGTCGCCGTGTTCAAAACCGTTGGCTTTCATGCCTTCGATCTTGAATGCCATTTTCTTCTGTTCTTCTTCGTTCATTTCCGGTCTGTGTTCGGGATCAAAGGAACCTATTTCCAGCTCTTTGTACATTGACTCGGTGGGGTCGCAGATAAGGTGGAAAGGCAGAGTCTGGCCGTTCATGTCGCGCAGAACAATCTCCGGCTTGGACTGCATTACAACCAACACATTGCAGCCTTTTTCTTCAAACTGAGGGTATGCCTGTGTCAGCAGGTGTACATCAAGTCTGCACGGAGGGCAGCCGATATAACGCTGGAACCAGATGAATGTGGGTTTGCCGTCAACCAGTTTTTCCATTGTCAGACCTTTTACCACATCAGTTCCGTATACGGAATCAACGGTGAAGTTTGGAAATTTGTCCCCTTTAACCAATTTTGCCATAGTAGTTTCTCCTTAAAAATTATATTTTAGCCAGCATCTCGTCAACGGAAGGCATATCCGCCAGATTTTTGGCATAGTGACTGTATTTGATGACGCCGTTTTCGTCCACCAGAACAACAGCGGGCAGCTGCTGCTCATCACCTTCAAAAGCGCCGTGTTCAAAGCCGAATTTCTTGGCGGCTTTCATTTTTTTGACCAGCTGGAAAATTCCGCTGCCGGCCAGTGCCAGCTTGCTTTTTGCAGGTACGATTTCAAATTCTTTGTACAGCGACTGGCTGGGGTTACATGCGATTTCAAAGGGGAATGTGCCCTGGGGTGCTTCATCCCTTACAACAGCCGGGTCAGACTGCAAAACCACCATAAGTTTTGCGCCTTTGGCCGCAAACTCTTTCATCCTCTGGGCGTATATATGCAGGTCCAGACGGCATACGGTGCATCCGAAATAGCGCAGGAAAACCACATAGGTTTTCTGTCCTTCCATATAGGAATAAAGCGTCTGCTCTTCGGCTTTATAAGGGCTAAAATAAGTAAAATCAGGCATTTGTGCGCCTTTGTTCAGTTTCATTACAGCCTCCTGTACAGTTGAAAAAATAATTAAGTTCAGTATAATATAAATGATGAAAATATTATGTGACTTTATCACATTTACATTTTGATTGTACGCTTATAAAATGTAAATATTGTGTACAGCAGGAGGTTTGTATGGATTTTGAGGCAAAACTGATTGAAACGACAATTGTAAACATGAAAAAAAGACAGTTCAACGCCGTTTATGGTCCGGACGGGCAGCGGGCGATGGAACTGATAAAAACAATGGTAAAGCCCGGTGACCTGGTGGCCAGGAGCGGCTCGGTGACTTTAAATCAGATTGGTCTTGATGACTTTTTGAAAAGTGGCGATTTTGATTACCGGGATCAGTCGCGGGCAAAGGACGAGGCGGACAAAAAGCGGATTGTGCGCCGCAGATTTTTTGCAGATGTGTTTTTCTCCTCTGCCAATGCGATAATTTCCGACGGAAGGATTTATAACGAGGACGGCGCTTCCACCAGGGTTTCTGCGCTGATATACGGACCGGAAAAGGTAGTTATAGTGGCCGGAGTAAACAAAATAGTTGAAAGTCAGGCGCAGGCGGCGGCCAGGGTAAAAAAGGTTGCGCCGCAAAACTGCAAAAACAACAATTTTGACACACCCTGTGCTGTCGACGGTGTTTGCCATGATTGTTTTGTGCCCGGCAGAAGCTGTTGTACCACAGCCATTTTAAACTTTTCCCGCATTCCCGGCAGAATAAATGTGATAATAGTGGGCCAGGAAATGGGAATATAAAAACGAGGGGGAACTCCCCCCTCGTTATATTTATTCGTCCTTTATATAATATCCAAAATCAGCTTTATAAATATGCCGGCCAGCACCAGTATCAGCATTTTCCTTATGGCGTCAGAGCCTTTGTTTATGGCGTATGACGAACCCAGGTAATTCCCGGCCAAATTGGCTGCTGCCGCGGGTATGGCGATGGCCCACAGAACTTTGCCGGCCAATATATAGCTGGCGGCGGCGGTGATGTTCGACGCCAGGTTTACTATTTTTGCATTGCCGCTGGCGGTTATGTAATCAAAACCGATTATGGTTGTGTAGGCGAATATCAGGAATGTGCCGGTTCCCGGGCCTATCAGCCCATCGTACATTCCGATAATCACACCTATAAATGCTGCGGCGGCGTACAGACTGCGTCCAAACAGCTTTTGCCCCGTTCCGGCGGATTTTTTGTTAAGAAGAACAAATATAGCTATGAACGGTAAAACTATTGTAAATGCTGTTTTAAGTATGGTCTGGTCAATTTTAAGGGCTATCTGACTGCCCAGAAAACTGCCGCTGGCACTGAAAAACAGGCTGACAACAGCAGTTTTCCAATGTATGTGTCCGCTTTTTGAAAATTTGACGGCGGCCATACCGGTGCCCACTGAGGACATGACTTTGTTGGTGGCCAGCACATTGTGCATGGGCAGACCTGCCAGCATATATGCGGGTGTGGAAATCAACCCGCCTCCTCCGGCAACAGAGTCTATAAACCCTGCCAGAAAAACCAGCGGACATATAATTAAAAGCTGAATACCAAAACTCACGGCGGCACCTCTTTGCGTTTTTCCATAAAGTATATCACTATATTACTTTGTTTACAAGCGACTATGGGTGTGATATAATTTTTTTGTCTTAAAATCGTTTATATTCATGCAGGATGTGTAGGATGACAAAATTTGCAGATGCTTTGTACAGCGGTTTCAGAAATTTAAAAACAGCGGCAGCGCTGGTTATGATCATAGTATACTGTGCGGCAGTTTGCCTGGCCGGGGGCAGCGTTATCCGGCTGGGGCTGTTCTGGCTGGTATGCCGGTTTTATATTCTTCTTCCGGGGGCTGTGGTTTGCAAGTCCTTGGGGCTGGAAAGGTTTGACGGTGAAGAAAACACTTATTTCAGCCTTTACTTTCTGGTAGGCACAGGTCTGCTGATGGCGGTTTTTCTGCCTTGTGCATATTTTAATTTTTGGATACCTTTACAGGTGCTTTCGCCCATGATAGGTCTGGCGGGACTGTTTTTCAGCAAATATTATGTTTTTTCCGACATAAAAAGAGGCGGAAGGAAACCTGACAACCAGACCTTGTTTATGTTGGCGCTTTTTGCTTTTTTGCTGTTTATATACGCTTTTCTTGGGGTTGCCAAGCACGCTCACCCTTCAAAAGTCGGTCAGATAATTCTGAGCCAGGATTTTATGTGGACTGTGGGCAACGCGGAAAGTTTTAAAATTTCCTTTCCGCCCCGGGACATAAGGTTTTCCGGCGTACAGCTTAAATATCATTATCTTACGGAGATGATTTCATGTGCAATCAGTGTCATCAGCGGTATTTCCAACTACGACATAATCGGATTTTATTTGCAGGGCTTTATGGCTTTGTTTTTGATAACAGCCCTTTATGATTTTGCCAGGGTTTATTTCGGCAAAAGCATATTTAAAATAAATATGTTTATGCTGTCCTTTTTTGCCCTGTCCTGCCTCAGCCTGTGGAAGGCTTTGCCGGG
>CASFSP010000154.1 GCA_949297385.1 uncultured Oscillospiraceae bacterium | reverse complement strand
GTTGTAACCCACATAAAAACCTTGAAAGACGGCCTGGAAAAGCAAGGGCACGAAGTGCTGATTGTAACCACAGACCCAAAATCTTTAAGACATTATGTCAAAGACGGAATACTGTACTGCCCTGCAAAAGGCATAAAAAAAATATACGGATACGGTGTGACGCTGCCAATCAGCCTTAAACGCCTGCAATATCTGAAAGAATTTGACCCGGATATAATCCATATACACACGGAATTTACCATAGGTATTTTTGGAATGTGGGTGGCAAAAATGCTGCACAAACCAATGGTATATACCCTGCATACAATGTATGATGACTACCTGTTTTACATCTTCCCTGAAAGATTTGACAAATATGCCAAGCCGGCCACCCATGCATATTTTCGAAATGTGGCCAAAAGAGCCACAGAAATTATCGGCCCGTCACTGAAAGTTGTGGAATTTCTGAAAAGATGCGGTGTGGACAGACATATCAATGTAATCCCAAACATAACTGACCTGACTTTGTTTTTGCCGGAAAATGTAAACTGGGACAAAGTCCGCGCCCTGAAAGAGCAGTACAATATAACCGACGAGTGTATAACAATGTGTTTTGTGGGCAGGCTGGGCAAGGAAAAAAGCATAGATGTACTGATAGATTACCTGTCCAGGATGGAAAACAAAGACAAATACAGGCTTTTTATTATCGGCGACGGTCCGGAAAGCCGGTATCTGAAAGAACTGGCTGTAAAAAAACAGGTCAGCGATATTGTATTCTTTGCCGGGAAAGTCAACCACAGCGAAATTGCCGCTTATTATTACGCCAGTGACATCTACGCCACGGCTTCGGTGACAGAGATGAACTCCATATCAATGCTGGAAGCCATGGCCAGCGGCCTGATGGTTTTGCAGCGGTTCGATGTGTACAACAAAGATCAGATTGTACAGGGCAAAAACGGATATCTTTTCCATAACTTTGAAGAATTTCATCAGCTTCTGAACGAGTTTTCACAGCTTGATAAACGGCAGCGTGAAGAGCTGAGAGCCAGCGCCGCAGCGTTCAGCAGAAGATACGGTCCAGATGAATTTATTGAAAAAGTTGTGCAAGTTTACGAAATAGCTTTACACAAGTACAAAAATATGATAAAATAATTCTTTGGGACATTGGTATCTCCAATGTCCCAAATTTATGCCACAAGGCGTTAAAACAAGTATTGGGGGATACTTATATGAAAAAATTTGATGTTGCCATTATCGGCGGCGGCATAGGCGGCCTTATGAGCGCCTATCGCCTGACTCAGGAAAGACCTGACTGCAAAGTAATTCTTTTTGAAAAGGGGCACAGCATTGAAAAGCGTGTTTGTCCCATTGTTGCAGGCAAAACCAAGACCTGTATCAAATGTGCTTCATGCAGCATTATGGAAGGTCTGGCCGGAGCCGGCGCTTTCAGCGACGGCAAATATGTTATCAGTACAGAATACGGCGGATGGCTTCCGGATTTTCTGCCTAAAAAGACAGTCATTGACTACATTGAAGAGGCTGACAAAGTTCTGATGAGCTTCGGCGCACCCAAAGAGCGCTTTATGCCCAGCAACGAACTGAAAAAGAAATGCCTGGAATACGACCTGCACATGTCACAGGCACAGCTGAAACACCTTGGCACAGATGCCAACTTTGACACAATGTCAAAGATGTGCGCTTATCTTAAAGAAAGAGTTGAGATACTGTGCGAAACAGATGTGTATGATGTAGACAGAAACAGCAACACTGTATATTTCAGAAACAAAGACGGCGAACAGACTGTACAGGCAGACAACATTATTTTTGCCGTAGGTCGTGCCGGATCCCGCTTCTTTGCCGAATGGTGCCACACACATGATATACCCATGACCAACAACCAGGTTGATGTGGGTGTGCGTGTAGAGCTGCCGGCCATTGTATGGGAGCATTTTTCCAAAAAAATATACGAGCCCAAAATCTGGTACCGCTCCAAAAAATACGGTGATATAACCAGAATGTTCTGCTTCAATGAAAGAGGCAGTGTGGTAATGGAAAACACACAGGGCGTACTGACCGTAAACGGACACGCTTATAAAGATGAAGCAAAGAAAACAGAAAATTCCAACTTTGCCCTGCTGTCAACCATACGCTTCACAGAACCTTTCAAAGAGCCCATCGAATACGCACGCCATGTGGCTACCCTTTCCAACCTGATCAGCGGCGGCAGTGTGCTGGTCCAGAGGCTGGGTGACCTGATGAATGGCCGCAGAACAGACGCAAAACGCCTGGCCCAGTCCACAGTAACACCTACCCTGAACGCTGTTCCGGGTGACCTGTCTCTCTGTATGCCCAAAAGACAGCTGGATAACATAATAGAGACCTTGCAGGCTTTGGATAAAATCGCTCCCGGCACAATGAACTACGATACATTGCTGTACGGTATAGAATGCAAATATTATTCTGCCAGACCTCAGACAGATGAAAACTTCATGCTGAAAGGCTGCAACGGAATATACTGCGTCGGCGACGGTGCCGGATTTACCAGAAGTCTTTCCCAGGCCGCAGCCCATGGAATTTATGTTTCTGATATGATTTTGAAAAAATAAATAAAAAATGTCCGCTTAAAGCAAATTTGCTTTAAGCGGTTTTTTTATAATATATCTATTTCAAACTCTGTTACCTGCCCTCTTATACCCTTTATTCTCCAATATCCATCATAGCTGAAAATGCCGCTGCTATCCAGCAAACTGTACGCCTCGGAAAAGTCTTCAGACAAGGACTTTTCCATTTTCATTTTAAGCTGTTCCGCCCGGTTTACACCTTTTCCCTCGCCTTTTATGTCATTTGCGGACAGTATATATTTTACGGTCATCTTCTTATCATCGTTTTCAAAGACTTTGTTTACCAGACCTATGTTCCGATAAACCAAACCATCCGAGGAGGTAAACAAGCCTGTGTCAGACATTCCCATTATAATTGCAGCCGCCTGCCGTCTGCTGACATCTATATTATATACGCCGCCGTCTTTACCCATAAGCACCATGCCGCTTATATTCCGTTCGGAATCAATTTGGGGCAGAGCTCCGTACACCTCTCCTTCGGTTTCGGACAGATTATACAGCGGACTGGAAGGTATATGGAGAGAACGGAAATCTTCCTCTCCTGTAAGGTTATCTTCACAGCATACTATATTTACATTCGGTGACAGCCTGTAAGCGATTATAAGAGAAAAAACACTGTCGAAATTTTCAGCCAGCCGTTCAGAGAAATAAAAATTTTCACACAGCCTGAAATTATACACCCTTCCGGACAAAGCACTTACCCCGGTCTTTATCATATCTTCACCGGCATATTTGTCCAGTATATAATTTTCATCTCCTGAGGAAAAATCATAGTATTTTATGATGATTTCATACCCACTGTCTGTTTTATTAAGATATATATCCCTTACGTAGTTTTTCCCCGGCTGGTTTGAACACGAACATAGTATCAGCACAAGCAAAAACAGCAAAAAAATTTTAGCTTTTTTCATATTTTCTCCCTGCAACAAGCAATAAAACACAAACAGCCTCCGCTGCCGGCCAGAATATATCCGGCAGATACGGGACTGCAAATACCATCGGAATAACAGCGAGCAGGTCATTATTTCCGAAATGTGTAAAATCTTCTTTTATCTTTTTCAGTCCGGTTACCAGAGCAGTCAACGCGGCAAAAAACGCAAAAAACAGGAAAAAATTGTAAATTGCATCATAATTTTTTATAAGACCGGTCGCCGACAGCTGGAAAAGCATCTGTAAAGGTGAAAGACTGTACAGTATATTCCCGCCTACACAGCAAAATGCAAATACCGACACGACTGCAAAAAATCCGAAAACAGCAGCCGCAAAGGCCAGGTTTTCTGCCTTTCCCTGTTTCCCGGTGTATTCTGCCGATACAAGCATTGGAACTGCAAAATCAAACACACTGAGATAAACCGGATTACTGCTGTATCTTATAATATTGTATACATGTATACCGTCGGCTTTTTCCCAGTTAAGGAAAAAAGCAAGGGCCAGTAAAAGCGCCGTAAACAGAAACATCATTTTAGCCAGTCGCCGATTTTCCTGCCTGAACAGGTTCAAGCCCGTGATTATCACCGCTGCGCTGATGACGGCTGTTGCAGGCAAAGAGTTTTGCCCATGATATGTCTGCATATAAAAATACATTTTATATATCTGTCTGGATATAAGAAGTATTATATAAAAATTTAACAGCATTGCCGGCAGCTTTCCCAAGGACCCGGATACCGGCGCCAGTGCGAAATATACGCTGTACAACAAAAAATTAGCCATAAGAAATACCAGCCATTCCCGGAGATCTGTCTGCCCTTTAGGAAAATATGTGGCAAAAGACAAGACTCCATAGCAGAAAAACATCAGGTAAACCGGCCTGTTTTTACATCTCATTTTTACCCTCCATGCCGGCACAGGACGAACTTTTTTCTCTGCGCCAGCTTGTCCTTGTTATACCGTCCCTGAAAATATATTTCATACCCTTTTGGAATATAAAAGAGTATTCCCTGCCTGCGCTGTCCACATTCGCTATATTTACTGCCAACAGAAATGTGGCAAAAGCTATTCCCGGTATCCCGAAAATGCCGGCAAGAAGTATAAACAGCATCCTCATTATTATTATCGGCTCATAGAAAGACGGTATTATGAAAGAAGCAACGGTGCTCAGCGCACACACAATCAGTATTGCACTGCCGATAAAACCTGCGCTGACAGCCGCGTCGCCTATTATCAGCGCCGAAACTATCGATACCGAACTGCCGATAGGTACCGGCAGGCGCAGGCCCGCCTCTTTTATTATTTCCAGCAGTATTGTTATCACCACAGCTTCCACAAACAAAGGAAGAGGAGTTGCATTCTGGGAAGAATAGATAAAAAATATCAGTTTGTCTGCCAGAGCCTGTGGAGCGTAAGAAGTAAAGGCGACATAAAAACCGGGCAATACCACCGCGATTACAAAAGCAAGGTACCTCAACAGCCTGATGAAAGAAGCAAAGTACGGACGCTGGGTATAGTCGTCATTGGTTATAAAATTTTCATGGAAATAAAACGGATAAATCATCCGGTGAGGAGTGCCGTCTATGATTACCCCCACCCTGCCTTCACACAGCTTTGCGCAAAAAGTATCCGGTCGTTCGGTATAACCCACTGACTGGAATACGGAAAACTGGGTTTTGTCCACAAAGGGAGAGATATAACCTGCTTCAAAAATCATCGGCAGCTGGATATTTTCCAGCCTTTCCTGCACCCGCCGTGCCAGCTGCGGCGGGCAATAATCCGAATGATAGTACATTGTCACTTCCGTTTTTGTCTTTTCTCCCATCTGCATGGTTTTAATGACCAGGTTTTCACTGCGTATCCTGCGGCGTATCATACCCATGTTTTTTCTACCGGTATCTGTAAAACTTTCTTTGGAGCCGCGCAGGTTATTTTCATTTGTGGGTTTGTCTACACCTCTGGCGGGATAATTCTGCACAGACATGACAAAAGCCTGGTTTATCCCGTCAAGAAACAATAAGGCAAATCCGGCTGTCAGCAAAAAAACGCTTTCATCAAAGGTTTTGGCAGTTTTTGAATTAAACGGTATGGTCGTGCTGTCCCTGATGTAATCAAAAGCCCGTACTGCATTTTCCATCTGCGGCAGGTCATTCAGCGGATGAAGGAAAACCTGCCGCAAAACCTGAAAGCTTGCCAGGTCTTCGCACATGACAACAGCGCCGCGGTGCCCCATAACCTGAATGTATTTAAAATAAAAATCAGCAGACTGTTCAAAAATTTTTTCAAACTTCTGCTTGTTCTTTTCGACACAAGTAAACAACTGCCCTTCCATATTCTCACCTCTGATATATTATTGAGTCAAGCGGTTAAAAATAAGCATACCGGCCACAATAAAACGAGGTGATATTTTGTATTCTATTATTTTCAGAACAATAATTATGTTTTTTCTGGTGATGATAGCCGTAAGGCTGATGGGCAAAAAAAATCTGGGAGAGTTTCAGCCCAGCGATCTGGTGGCCACCATATTGATATCAAACCTTACATCAATCGTTATAGAATCCCCCGACATGCCGGTGGCTTACTACCTTATTCCGATATTGCTAATAACCTGTTTTGAAGTGTTCATGTCAGTGGCAGTGCGCAAAAGCACCCGGCTTTCAAAACTGGCACAGGGCAAAGCAATGATTCTGATAAAAAACGGCGTGATAAACCAGAAAGTTATGAACGAACTGAGATTTGCGGTGGATGACATTCTGGAAGCGATGCGCGGAAAAGATATATTTTACCTGGAAGAAGTGTCCATAGCATTGGTGGAAACTACCGGGGCGGTAAACATATACCCTGTCCCCGATTCCCGGAATATAAAAAAGGCAGACATTCCGCCCTTTCCGGTGGTATGCGATGGGGAAATAATGAAAGAAAACCTGGCACTGGAAGGTATAGATGTATCTTTTGTACACAACATACTGAAAAAAGAAAATGTCAGCCTGCAAAAAGTCTTGCTTTTGCTGGTGGACGGAAATCAAAAATACAATCTGACAGTCAAGGAGTAATATGAAACACTTTTATATTTCTTTGGCAATTTTTATAGCCATACTGACGGGCGGATTTTTCGCCGACAGGTACACAAAAAACAGCGCAAACCGGCTGTATGTCCAGACATGCCGGCTTTATCAGCAGGCTTCAGACGAAAAAGTACAGCATCTGAAAGATGATTTTTATGACAAAAAAAATATACTCCGCTTTTTTATAAGCGCGGAGCATATTGAGCAGCTGAAAACATATATTGATTTTTTGGAACACTATCAAAGCAACTCAGACCAGGAAGCCTTGCAGGAAGTATGTATAGAGATGGCAGGTACGCTGGAAAACATAGGCGCCAGCACATTTTATATACACTAACCGTTTCTCTTTTTCATCAGTTGGTTAAGTTCTTCCAAAAATGTGTTCACATCGCTGAACTGCCTGTAAACGGAAGCAAAGCGGACATAAGCCACTTCGTCCAGCTTTTTAAGCTCTTCCATAACCATTTCGCCCAAGTCTATGGATGATACTTCACTTTTAAGGCTGTTTACAATTTTATATTCTATACTGTCTACGGCTTTTTCCAGGTCCTGTGTGGATACCGGCCTTTTTTCGCAGGATTTTATCATACCGTTGAGAAGCTTATCCCTGTTGAAGGCCTGAATAGAGCCGTCTTTTTTCTTTACCATTATAGGGGTTGTTTCAATAATTTCAAATGTGGTAAAACGCTTCTGACAGGCTATACATTCCCTGCGTCTGCGTATTCTCTCACCGTCTTCAGTGGGGCGGGAGTCCACAACTTTGCTGTCCGGATTGCCGCAAAAAGGACATTTCATATATTTTACCTCTTATTTTTCCATATTTATGCAAATATTATATATATTTCGGGCCTGTAATGCAATACTTACACCAAGCCCGTTATATATTTAAAGGATTTTTTCAGCCGTTCTTCGCTTTTAATGTTCTGTCTGTACACTTCTATCAGGGCATTTTTCACATTGTAACTGTTTTGAGCCTTTTTAATAAAGTATTGTAAATCAAAATTCCCCTCTCCCGGAAGCAGGCTGTCATCGGACAAGTTGTTATCGGATATATGAATATGGCTTATTCGGCCGTCCATTATTTCCATAAGACTGTATACATCCTGTCCAGCTCTTACAGCCTGTTTAAGGTCCAGAACGAATTTCAGGCTGCCGTCCGTATTCCGGGCCAGAAAGCGCAGATTGTCCCGGATGCCGCATTTGAATTTAACCACATTTTCCTGGCTTATATGCACATTGTATTTTTTTGCCCGTCCGGACAAAACATTCATTATACCGGCATATCTGTCCATTGTCATATACCCGGCAGTGTCAAAACAACCGTGAAATACAACATATTCAGCCCCAAGAATATTGCAGGCTTCAAAGTATTTTTCATAATATCTGACAGAGTCTTCCAGCTTGTAGTCATTGCGTGAAAAAAACATAAATGTTTCTATGGCGGATGTGTAAGGGTGTACCGATATGACCTTTATGCCGTTTTCATCAGCAATATTTTTCAGCATTTTTACATATTTCGTATCCAGTTCGCTGTGGGTGTTAAAGAAAATTTCGGTGGTCTTTGCGCCGGCCCGTGCAACCTTTTCCAGGCATAGGTGGGTTTTCAGAGGAAAGAAACAGCCTGTTGATATACCTATATTCATAAGCCGACCTCAATCCATAAACAATGAAACCTGATTTGTTTTAGGCATATCGCCCAGGGCACCCACCGAATAAAGGGTATCCATAACAGAGGACGATGCACCGGCTGCTTTCTGAAATTCTTCCACAGACAAAAAGCTGTCGCCGTCCTTGCAGGCATTTTCCAGCTGGACAGCCGCAGTTTCGCCCACACCTTTAAGGGAGATATACGGCAGGCGGATTTTTCCGTCTTCCACGGCAAATATTTTTGCTTTGCTCTTTCCCAGTTTTATGGGCAGGACTTCATACCCCCTGGCCAACATTTCACAGATCATCTGTAAAGATGTACGCAATTCTTCGTCCTTTGCGTTTTTCTCAATTTTCAGCCTCATGGTTACATCCTTCAGCTTTTTGGTGGCTATCCGCTTGCCGCCCACAGCCGCTTCATAGTCTATGGCCTCTCCGCGGACGGTAAAATATGTGGAATAAAATTCTATCGGATAATAAAGTTTAAACCACATCAACCTGATGGCAGCTATAAGATAAGCCACTGCGTGGGCTTTCGGGAACATGTATTTTATTTTTTTGCAGCTTTCAATATACCAGTCTTCAACGCCGTTATCGCGCAGCATTTTTTCTGTCTCGGCATCAAATTCCTTAGCCGCCTTGCCCTTACGGGTAATTTCCATTATCTTGAAAGCCTTTGCTTTGTCCACGCCCTTTTTGATAAGGGTCAGCATTATGCTGTCGCGGGTACCGATAACATCTGCTATGGTGCAGGTTTTGTTCTTTATCAAATCCTGGGCGTTTCCGTTCCATACATCTGTTCCGTGGCTGAGGCCTGAAATCTGTATAAGGTCTGCGAAGCTTTGGGGATTTGCCTCCATAAGCATCTGCCTTACAAAATCAGTACCCAGTTCCGGTATGCCGAATGTGGAGGTGGTGCTCTGGATATCGTCAGGGCTTACGCCGATAGGCTCGGTACTGGTGAGCATTTTATATACCGCCCTGTCGTTCATCGGCACATCGGCCATTTTTATTCCAGTCAGGTCTTCCAGGTGTTTGTAAATTGTCGGCACATCATGGCCCAGTATATCCAGTTTCAGCAGTGTATCATGCAGATATTTAAACTCGAAATGGGTTGTTATAACACCCTTTTCCTTTGAGTCTGCTGGGTGCTGAACCGGGCAAAAGTCATACACCTCATAATTTGATGGTACGACAACCATGCCGCCGGGGTGCTGTCCGGTGGTCTTTTTGACACCCGAACAGCCAAGGGTCAGGCGGTTTTCCTCCGCCCTGTTTTTTGTCAGTCCTCTTTCATCCAGATACTTTTTTACATATCCGTATGCCGTTTTATCCTGCAAAGCGGACACAGTGCCGGCCTTGAACACATAGTCATGGCCGAACAGCTCTTCTGTATATCTGTGGGCCTGTGACTGATATTCGCCGGAAAAGTTAAGGTCGATATCAGGCTCTTTGTCGCCGTTGAACCCCAGGAATGTCTCAAAAGGAATATCGTTGCCGTCACCGTACAGCTTCTCGCCGCATACCGGGCAATATTTGTCTTCCAGGTCAAACCCGGACAAAATATTTTCAGGCACATCAAATGTGCAGTACTGACATTTTTTGCAAAGATAATGTGGCGGCAGCGGGTTTACTTCCGATATTCCGGAGAAAAACGCCAGCGCTGACGAGCCAACCGAACCACGGGAGCCCACCAGGTAGCCGTGCTCCTCGCTGTTCTGCACCAGTTTTTTGGCTATTACATACAAAACTGCATAACCATGGGTGATGACGCTGTTCAGTTCTCTTTCCAGCCTGTCCAGTATCAGCCGCGGCGGATTTTCGCCGTACAGTTTGTGCAGTTTTTCATAAGTGGCCTGCTTCAGCTCCTCTTCTGCGCCGTCTATGCTGGGCGGATAGGTCCCTTTGGGTATGGCCCTTATGCCGCTTTCTATCATGTCAGCTATAAGGTTTGTGTTGGTGACAACAACTTCATAAGCCTTTTCCGGCCCCAGGTATTCAAACTCTTTCAGCATCTCCTCTGTGGTGCGGTAGTACAGCGGCGCCTGCATGTCTGCATCACTGAAGCCCATGCCAGCCATAAGTATGCTGCGGTACTGAGCATCCTGCATGGTGAGGAAATGCACATCGCCTGTGGCCACCACCGGCTTGTTCAGGTCTTCGCCCAACTTAACTATCAGCCTGTTGTAGTCCTGAAGCTGTGTAATGGACTCTGCCTTTCCATCCCTGAGCATAAATTCATTGTTTCCGATGGGCTGAATTTCCAAATAATCGTAAAAATCGGCTATTTTCAGCAGGTCATCATAGCTCACGCCGTCTAAAATTGCTCTGTAAAGTTCACCGGCTTCACAGGCTGAACCTATCAACAAGCCTTCGCGATATTGCATAATTTCGCTTTTGGGCATACGGGGAGTTTTGAAAAAGTGATTGAGATGGCTGAAAGAAATCAGTTTGTACAGATTTTTTACGCCGGCCTGAGTTTTAGCCAGCAGTATTATATGATTGCTTCTCCTTGGGAGGTTTTCGGTGTTACTCAACTGGGAATTTATCTCTTCAATTTTGTGTATTCCCGCTTTTTCCAGGTCAGCCAGCAGGTGATAAAAGACCTTTCCCAGCATCACTGCATCATCTGTTGCTCGATGATGATTGAATTTACCCAGCGCATAATGATTGGCCAGCACATCCAGCTTGTGACTTTTCAGCTGCTGCAAAAGATTTCTTGCCAGCGGAAGAGTGTCCAGATACCGGCAGCGGAACTGCACGCCTTCCTTTTCTCCTCGCACTTTCAAAAAGTTTACATCAAAGCCAGCAGCATTGTGGGCGACCGCTACCCTGCCGTCAAGAAAACGCATGAAGCTTTCGATGGCTTCTTTCTGACTGGGTGCGCCTTTGACCATATCATCTGTTATGCCGGTAAGCTCCACTATGTTTTGCGGGATTGGCTTTCCCGGGTCGGCGTAGGTATGAAATTCTTCCAGCACCTCTCCGTCCTTCCAGCGCACGGCGCCTATCTCGGTCACCATCTCGGTGTTGGGGTTCAGGCCTGTGGTTTCGATATCAAAAATAACATATTCAATATCCCTGACATCACCGGTCTGCCGGCCCTCATAGACATTGGCAATGTTGTTTACCAGGTATCCTTCACAGCCGTAAATAACCTTGAAATCCGGGTCGTCCTTCTGTATCTTATCTGCTTCCAGCATTGCCTGCGGAAACCCCTGCACAACTCCATGGTCGGTTATGGCCACCGCCCTGTGTCCCATTTTGTATGCATATCTCACTGCTTCATCCGGCGCTATCAGGGCATCCATTGCAGAAAGCTTTGTGTGCAGGTGCAGTTCTACCCTTTTATTTTCCATTGTATCTTTCTTGTCATGGACAGAAAAAGTTACAATGTCATAGGCCATGATAACATAATCGCGCTCGTACTTGTCCATCTGACAGTCTCCGCGCACAAGAAAATATATCCCGGGTTTTATGGCGTCCCATTTGTCAAAATTCTTTTCGCCCGGGTCGAGGATTATTTTTACATTTATGGAATTTTCACCGTCTGTAATGGAGTACACATATATCTTTCGGAAGTTTCCTTGCTGTGTCACTGCAAACACCTTGCCCCACAGACATACTTTACCGTTGTCTTTCAGCGCCTGTGATATGGAAACCATGTTTTTGGGCTGAATATATTTGCCCATGAACACTTTCACGCTGTCTTCTTTTATATCAAGGCCGTCAATTTTAAAATCTCGGTGTTCTGTCTTTTTAGGTGCCTCTTTGTGTACTACGGGAGGCGGAAGTACAATTTTTGGCCGGATTTCCACCCGGGATTTTTCCAGTTTTACATTTACCAATGTGTCTGTAAGGTAAAATATAAAATCTGACAGGGACTGCTCAAAATTATTCCCTTTCAAAAAGCCGTAGCCACAGCTGACTGATATATACAATATATTATCTTCCAGCCACACCGATGCGTCGTTGAAAAAATTCAGCGGAATATACATCACATTGGTGCAGTAATGACGCAACAAAACAGGCATGTCCTGCCCGCGGAAAGTGGCAAAATCAAACCTGTTTGTTATATCAATGGAAAAATCAGGATATTTTTCGCTTAAATAAATTCTGAAATCTTCCAGAGCCTCAAAACTTAACAGCCGTGATGAATAAATCACGGCTGTTAAATGAGACTTTTTCCTATGTATGTCAATTTTTTCCAGAACAGCCTGGGAAAGCTCTCCGGTATAAAACTGATTATTGTAATCGTCAAAGACCGACAGTACAGAACTACTCACTTTTTTCCTCTAAAAAATCATAAATGTCTTTTATAAACTCATCTATAAAATTGCCATGCAGTACCTTTACCTTTTCGCCTTTTTTAAACAATACAGCGTTGTCTTTTCCGCAGGCAATTCCTATGTCCGCTTCCCTTGCTTCTCCCGGACCGTTTACAGCGCAGCCCATAACCGCAACTTTTATGTCTTTGGTTATTCCTTGCAATCTTTCCTCCACCCGTGTGGCAATGGCAGCAACATCCAGGTTTGTTCTTCCGCAGGTGGGACAGGATATAACTTCCGGGCCGGGAACTTTTATTCCCGCTGCCCTGAGTATGTCAAACCCGGCGGGTATCTCTTTCAGCGGAGAGTCTGTAAGGCTTACGCGCAAAGTGTCGCCTATTCCTTCCATAAGCAATGTTCCTATTCCCATACCGGATTTTATCAGTCCCATCCTGTATGTGCCGGCTTCTGTAACGCCCAGATGTAAAGGATAGCTGCACATTTTGTCCAGCATGCGATAGCTTTCCACCATGGTTTTTACATTGGAAGATTTTATTGATACCACAATATCATCAAAATCAAATTTTTCCAGCAGTCGTATATGATACATGGCGCTTTCGCACAAGGCTTCCGGCACAGGAGCTCCGTATTTAGCCAGTATATGCTTTTCCAGACTTCCGGCATTTACGCCTATCCTTATGGGAACATTCCTGCCCTGACAGGCTTTTACAACCCGTTTCGCCTTGTCATCATCGCCTATGTTGCCTGGGTTTATTCTTACCTTATCAACACCGGCCTCCACTGCGGCAACAGCAATTCTGTAATCAAAATGTATATCTGCCACAAGGGGAATATTTATCTCATTTTTTATGGCCGGTATCAGCCTTACATCATCCATTGACGGCACGCTGACACGCACAATCTGGCAGCCGGCCTTTTCCAGCTCTTTGGCCTGGCGGACATTTCCCCGCACATCATCAGACCTGACATTAAGCATGCTTTGCACCAGTATCGGGTTATCTGCACCCAACCGGACATTTCCTATTTTTACTTCCTTTTTTAAATGTCTCATAAACTGCACCTGTCAAACAAAAAACTTAGTAACATCACTGAAAGTTACAAACACCATAAATGCCAGAAGCATCAGCATGCCGGCGGTGTTTACCAATATTTCGTATTTTTGGTTTATCGGCTTGCCTCTTACCAGTTCTAAAAGCAGGAACACCAGGCGGCTGCCATCCAGTGCCGGGAAAGGCAAAAGGTTGAAAACGCCCACGTTTATCGTTATTATGGCCAAAATCAAAAGAACTGACTCATAGCCATAACTTACAGCCTCGCTTATGGCGGATACAATTCCCACCGGGCCGGACATCTGGTTTATCGCCACACGGCCGCTGACCAGGTCCACCAGGCTTAAAAATACCATTCTGGCGATGCTTATGGTCCAGTTGGCTGCCTCCTGCATAACACTGAAAACTGTTTTTTCAACGGGATAAACAGTAAAGTCTATCACCATCTGCCGGTATCCGTTTTCATCTGTGTATGTTTCAAAGGTAACATCTTCCAGCTGGGTTTTTATTCCGTCGCGTATTACAGTAAAATCCGCTGTGCCGTTTTGTGTTCTAGCAAACTCGTATATTATATCATTGGCCACATAACATTTTCTTCCGTTTATGGCCACTATTTCGTCCCCTACCTGCAAACCGGTCTGCTGTGTCATGGCACCTTCATAAAAAGAGCTTATCGTGCGGCTGGTTATCGCCGGCTGCATAGCCGTAAGAAAACACAAAACCGCAAAGCCCAAAATCATATTCATAACGGCACCGGCCACAACAACAGCTATTCTATTTTGTACCGGAACAGAAGTAAATGAGCCTTCCGCCTCACTTTCCTCATCTTCCCCTTCCATAGCAACAAATCCGCCGATGGGAAACGCCCTTATGGAATAATCTGTATCGCCTTTTGTCACATTTACCAGTTTGGGACCCATGCCGATGCTGAACTCATTTACCTTTATGCCGCTGAGTTTCGCGGTGATAAAATGCCCGAACTCGTGTACTATAATAACAACACTGAAAACCAAAACAGAAATAATTATACTCATCAAAAAACCAATAACCTCTATTTCAATAATTGTTCATCAACAAAGGCTCTCGCCTTTTTATCGGTTTCATACACCTCTTTTAAAGTATATTCGCCTTGAAAATTAAAATGTGACAAGGTTTTGTACACAACCCTGCCTATATCGGCAAAGCCGATTTTATCCTCCAGGAACAGCTGCACTGCCCTTTCGTTGGCTCCGTTCACCGCACAGGGGTACAATCCGCCCTTTTTGATTGCCTCCATGGCCGCTTTCAGACACAGGAATGTGTCCGGGTCCGGACGGTCAAAAGTGAGGTCTTTCATCGCGTAAAAATCCAGAGCCGGCGCGGGGCAGTCATATCTTTCCGGGTATGTTATGGCATACTGTATGGGCAGGCGCATGTCGGGGCTGCCCAGCTGTGCAATAACGCTGTTGTCCGCATATTGCACCGCCGAATGTATTATACTTTGCCTGTGCACCACTATCTGCACATCTTCCGGTTTCACACCGAAAAGCCATACAGCTTCAATAAGCTCCAGGCCTTTGTTCATCAGCGTTGCGGAATCTATGGTTATTTTTGACCCCATTGACCAGTTGGGATGTTTCAGCGCCTGGGCTTTGGTAACTGTTTCCAGACGGCTGCTGTCAAAACCGAAAAACGGGCCGCCGGACGCGGTAAGTATTATTTTTTTCAGCGACTTTGCGCTTTCATGGTCTTGTAAACATTGAAAAATTGCAGAATGTTCGCTGT
>CASFSP010000153.1 GCA_949297385.1 uncultured Oscillospiraceae bacterium | reverse complement strand
TTTCTCCGCCGGCAAAACTTATATGGTCAAAATTATACTGACCTCTGTTTATCCCCACCAGGGCCTGACCGTCGGAAAGGATTTCATTGTTCCCGGTGGCTTTATTGTAGTCATTCAGACCGATAAACTCCACGGCAAAAACATTGTCATATATATCCGGCGAAATGTTTGTCACCTGGTTTACATCCAGTATCATATTTCCGTCATTGTCCAGATAGCCGTATGTCTGACATACTTTATATTCCATCACATTTTCCCGTTTTGTACCTTTTTCACTTAACCGGGAATTTATAATGCTTTTCAGCAGATCTGTCTGCCGGTTGTCGATGTCCTGTATGTTGTCATAGCGGAACTCGTTTACTATATCTCTGGGGTATTGCCGTTTCAGCGCATCCTCCCCGCCCAGATACAGCGAGGTGGTGGAAGAAACCATGACCAGCACCATGGTGGCCAGTATACAAATGGAAGCCAGGCCGGCGCCGTTGCGCTTCATTCTGAAAACCATGCCGGACACGGAAACAAAATGGTTTGCTTTATAATAATAATTTTTATTTTTTTGCAGCATACGGCAAATAACAACAGATCCGGCCATCAGTATAAGGTATGTGCCGGCAATTACCATAATCACTGCCACGAAAAAGTATACCAGCGCGCTCAGCGGTTCTTTTACGCTGACAGCAATGTAGTAAGCCGCTGCCAGAAGCACTGCGCCGGAAAGGCCCAGAAGCCAGTTGGCTTTCGGCGGCTTTTCCCCTGTCTGCTCGCTGCGCAGCAGTGATATTGATGTGGAAAAATATATCTGCCTTATACTGTTCAGGCAAACCAGGAAAAATATAACCCGGAACACCTTTACAGTAGAAAAAATATCGCTGACAGACAACGACAGGCTGTAATCTATCTGTGCCTGGACTGTGTTCAACAGACCAAGTTCGGCAATTTTTGAAAACAGTATTCCGGCGCTGACACCGGCAGAAACACAGAATACCGCCGTAAAAAGATTTTCCCACAGCAGTACTGCGGCTATATGCTTTCTGCCCATTCCCAGTATGCTGTACAGACCGAATTCCTTTTTCCTGCGTCGGATAAGAAATGAATTGGTATAAAATATAAACAGGCATGAAAAAAGCGCAATAACCCATACGCCGAGATTAAGAATTTCAATTATAATTTCATACCCTCGAATAGCTCTGACCCCGTTGCAGTATCTCAAAAAACTGATTATATAATACATCATAACCATGCCGGTGCAGGAAATGATGTAAGGCATGTACAGTTTTTTGTTTTTTCTTATACCGTCAATGGCAAGCCTGGGGTAAAGAAGATGTTTCATCTTTTTTCACCTCCGGTGGCCAGAAGCGTCTGGGTGTCGGCGATTCGCCGGTAAAACTGGCTGTTGTCATCCTGCCCGCGGTACAGCTGGTGGAAAACCTCGCCGTCTTTTATAAACAGTACCCTGCCGGCTATGCTTGCCGCCTTTGTGGAATGGGTAACCATAAGAATTGTGTGCCCCATGGAATTTATCTGTGAAAACATATTGAGCAATTCATCGCTGGACCTGGAATCCAGCGCACCGGTGGGCTCGTCAGCCAGGATAAGTTTGGGGTTGGTTATAATCGCCCTTGCCACTGCCGCGCGCTGTTTCTGACCGCCGGAAACCTCATAAGGGTATTTTTTCAGCAAGTCTGTTATCCCAGCCTTTCGCTTATGGGAAGCAGCCTTGAACGCATGTCGGAATACTTTTTGCCGGCCAACACCAGCGGAAGGTATATGTTGTCTTCCAGGTTGAATGTGTCCAGCAGGTTAAAATCCTGAAAAACAAAACCCAGGTTGTCTCTGCGGTATTCTGATATATCCTTGTCCTTTATTCTGGACAGGTCCTGCCCGTCAAGAATGACACTGCCCCCGGTGGCCTTATCCAGCGCCGCAAGGATATTCAGCAGGGTGGTTTTGCCGGAGCCGGACTCGCCCATTATGGCCACAAACTCTCCCTTTTCAACGCTGAAAGTAACATTTTTCAAGGCCTGGACCTTGTTTGCTCCAAAACGGGTGGAGTAAATTTTTTTCAGGCCTTTTATCTCCAAAAAACTCATTGTTTCAATCCTCCTGTTTTTTCTGATTTAATTTTATCAGAAGGATATGGCAATCTCCATTTGATGCACTTACAAAAAGTGTTGCGTTTCTTACATTTATGTAACATTGTTATTCAGCTTTAAAATTATACTGCTTCAGGTCCAGCGAAAATACTGTTCCCTCGTCCGGGCGGGAAACCACCCGTATCTTTATCCCCATGTTGTCGCATATTCTTTTGCACAGATACAGGCCTATACCGCTGGCCTTTTTGTCTGTTCGGCCGTTGTATCCGGTATACCCTTTTTCAAAAATTCTGGGTATATCCTGCGGCGCTATACCTATTCCGCTGTCTTTTATAAACAGCTTGTCCTGCTGCATATAAATTTCTATCTTTCCCCGGGGAGTGTATTTAAGGGCATTGGACAAAAGCTGTTCTATAACAAAAGAAAGCCATTTTTCATCTGTTACAATGGTTTTATCACAGGGGGTGTATACCAGCTGAATTTTTCGCAGTATAAACTCTGTGGAAAATTTTCTGACGGCCGACCTGATTATATCATCTATGCTGTGCGGCGCAAAAACATAATCCACCGTATCGCAGTCCAGGCGCAAAAAAGTGAGCACCATGTCGGCGTACCGTTCTATTCTGTGCAGGTCAGTCAAAAGCTGTCGGGACAGGGCGCTGTCATCATTTTGCAGTGTGAGGCGCATGGAGGCTATGGGTGTTTTTATCTGATGTACCCACATGGTGTAATAGTCCATCATTCCGGCGTATTGCTCGTCTTTCCGGTTGCGCCAATCCAGTATTTCGGCCTGCATTTTTTGGATTATATGCTGATAATCTTTCTTTTCGATATCATCTGACTGTGGCAGTTCACCTATCATTCTGGCGCTCATATCTGCAGTTTTGACAAGGGCAATATGGTTTTCAAAAGTCTTTTTGCAGTCGCGTAAAGCGGCGGCAAAAACCAAAAGCAGCGACAGGGCAGACGGATAGATTACAGCCTCAACCGGCAGCCTGTACAATAAAAATGAAAAGAAGAAAATGATAAAAACCGCAGTCAAAATTGCGGCAAAAGCTTTTCTTTGCTTTATATAGTCAAATAAAAATTTAGCACTCATACCCTACTCCACTATATACCCAACGCCAAATTTTGTTTTTATGAAACCCTCCAGCCCGGCGCTTTCCAGCTTTCGGCGCAGGCGGTTTACATTTACGGTCAGCGTATTTTCGTCTATAAAGCTGTCTGTCTGCCACAGCTCTTCCATAAGCTTTTCCCTGCTGACTACCTTGCCTTTGTTTTTCAGCAGGCAGAACAAAATCTTATATTCATTTTTGGTCAGGGCAATTTTCTCGTCCTTATAAAGTAAGGTTCCTTCACCTATATTCAAAACAGCGCCCCTGTTCTCTATTACAGGCATATTCCGGGAAAAATCATAACTGCGCCTCAGCAGTGCCTGTATTTTGGCCATAAGCACACTTTGGTCAAAAGGCTTGGCAATAAAGTCGTCCGCCCCCATATTTACCGCCATTATTATGTTCATATTATCTGCCGCTGATGATATAAATATAATCGGCACCTTGGAAACTTTTCTTATCTCATTGCACCAGTGGTAACCGTCAAAAAACGGCAGGGATATATCCATCAATACAATGTGCGGCTGAAAACGCAAAAAATCTTCCATAACATTTTTAAAATTCTGTACGCAAAATGTATCCAAATCCCACAATCCGGCCTGCCGGGCAATGGCCGAAGATATACCTACATCATCTTCAACTATAAATAATCTGTGCATTTTTTCTCCTCTTAAAATTCATATAGAATTATTATAGCACCATGATAA
>CASFSP010000152.1 GCA_949297385.1 uncultured Oscillospiraceae bacterium | reverse complement strand
GCCCATTTACAAGGGTGATTTTCATATCTGTTATGGGAGAGCCTGTCAGGACGCCTATATGAGTTTTTTCTGCAAGATGGGTAAGTATAAGCCTTTGCCAGTTTCTGTCCAGTTTGTCCTCACTGCACAGGCTTTCAAACACCAGGCCCTGCCCCTGTTTCAGCGGCTCCATAAGCAGGTGGACCTCCGCATAATGTCTCAGCGGCTCAAAATGGCCGACGCCTTCGACAGTATCGGTTATGGTTTCTTTGTACAGGACGCTTCCGCTGTCAAAGTCCATATCTATTCCAAATCGGGAGAAAAACACCGATTTTATAACTTCCAGCTGTATTTCACCCATAAGGCTGATGTGGATTTCCTTTTTTATCTCATTCCAGCTTACATGGAGCTGAGGCTCCTCCTCTTCCAGCTGTCTGAAAAAGCCCAGGACTGTGGGAGTGTCGTATTTTTTGTCAAATATGGCCCTGTAATTGAATATAGCCTGCATCTGAAAGGCTTCATCGCTTTTTTCGCTGCCCAGCCCCTGTCCCGGATAGGTATGAGTCAGTCCGGAAACAGCGCAGACTGTGCCTGCGCCGACAGTTGTTTCAGAAGTGAATTTTTCTCCGGTATACAGCCTGATACTGTTTATCTTTTCTTTGAAAATATCTCCGTTTTTATCTTTCTGGGAAATAGTGTTCTTTACAGACATGCTTCCGCCGGTAACTTTTAAAAATGTCAGCCTTTCATTTTTTTCATAGGTAATTTTAAAAACTTTGGCGCCAAATGTTTCGCTGTACTGTTTTTCCGGCGCATATTTTGACAGACAGTTCAGAAAATCCTCGGTTCCCTGCATTTTTAAAGCAGAGCCAAAAAAGCAGGGGAATATCTTTCGGGAAAATATTGCCCGGCTGACAATCCCATCGGAAATACAGCCCTGTGATATATAGCTGTCCATTGCCTGTTCATCACGCAGGGCGATCTCTTCCATCAGCTGCCGCTGTGGCATTTCAAAATTCACACAGTCCGACGAAAGTTCTTTTTTCAGCCGTTCAAAAACCCGCTGACCGTCAGAGGTTGGCAGATCCATTTTATTTATAAATATAAATGTAGGTATGTTGTAGCTTTTCAGCAGGTGCCAAAGGGTAAGGGTGTGGCTCTGCACACCTTCGGATGCTGAAACAATCAGCACCGCACAGTCCAGAACCTGCAAAACCCTTTCGGCCTCAGGAGAAAAATCCACATGTCCAGGCGTGTCCAGAAGGTAAATCTGCATATCCCGCAGGTTCAGCACCGCCTGTTTGGAAAAGACCGTTATTCCTCTGCTGCGCTCTATCTCGTTGGTATCCAGTGTGCTGTCGCCGTGGTCCACCCTTCCGGCTTTTCTTATGCTTCCGCAGGCATACAGCAAACTTTCGGAAAATGTGGTTTTTCCGCTGTCTACATGAGCCAGTATTCCCATTGTAAGTTTTTTCATAAATTACCAGTCCCGTAAAAATTTTTATCCTGTTGCCACAGTTTACTTGTTCCAGACAAACACTATATTCTCATTGTCTGAAAGCCGCCGGCTGTAACTGTAACCAAGCCTGTTAAAGCCTGTCAGCTGCTGTGAAGTCTGCACATTGTTTTCTGCCATATAGCGCACCATTTCGCCCCTGGCCATCTTGCATTTTGTGGCCTTTTCGACCAGCTTACCCTTTACATATTCACCAAAAACAACAGTGACAAATTTCGTATTGCTGCCCAGGTGCTTTTTAATAACCTTTGAATATTCCTCTGATGCCAGATTTATAATTTCTCCCCGGCCGTCACATACATAACGGCAAATTTCATCAGACCAGAAATCATACAGGTCTTTTTTGCCGTCTACCGGCAGTTTTGCGCCCATTTCCAGGCGATAAGGCGCGACACCGTCAAATGGTTTCAGCGCGCCGTAAAAACCGGAAAGTATAAACAAATGCTCCTGTATGTATTTCAGCCGGTCTATATCAAAAACCGACGGCGCCATATATTTAAACCGTATTCCGTCATAGCTTAGTATAGCCGGTGTAAGGTTGGAGCACAGGTTGATGTTTTGCAGCCTTTCATAGTTCATCTGCGCTATCTTGTCATTGCATTTCCACAGTTTTTTCAGCTGTGCATAATCCATGGACTGCAAAGTATCTTTTATAATTTCTGTTCTGGACAAAAAATGCGGCAGACCGGCACATTCCAGGCTGTCAGTGTCGTATACCATCTGTTTTGCCGGAGAAATTATTATCTTCATTTTTATACCGCCTTTCCTGCCCTATAAACAAAAAACCCGCTTGCCGCGGGTTTAAATTTTGGTGGAGACGATCGGACTTGAACCGACTACCTCTACAATGCGAATGTAGCGCTCTTCCAGGTGAGCTACGCCCCCAAATCTTACTCTTATAATTATACTATTGTTTTTATTTTTGTCAACGAAAAAATATAGTTACCATGCTTTAATATAATGTATTTTTATATGTAACAGAAATAAAGCTTTTTTTCAAAATTCTTTGTTTTCAACAGTTTGAAAAATCAAAAAGTAACTTTTTTCGATTGTTGCCGCAAGGCATTTACAAGCCGCTGGCGCTGTGATAAAATCCTATGGTATTTTGAACAAGAGGGATATTATGAAAAGAACTGTTGATTTGGGAAAAGATAATATTTTTTCATTAGTACTGAAACTGGCGCTGCCGTCAATGCTGGCGCAGTTTGTAAATGTTCTGTACAACATCGTAGACAGAATGTTTATCGGAAACATACCCAATATCGGAGATATTGCCTTGGCGGGCGTGGGTGTGTGCAGTCCTATTGTGACTATGCTGACCTCTTTCGGCAGCCTGATAGGTGTCGGCGGAAGTGTTTACATGGCCACGAAAATGGGACGGGGCGATATGCAGAAAGCAAAAGAAATCATGTACAATTCCTTTGTATGCTTGCTGGGCTTATCTTTTGTGCTGACTATTGTTTTTCTATTTACAAAAGGATACCTGCTGAACTGGTTTGGTGCCAGCAGTGAAACATTTATTTATGCCAACCAATATGTCACCATATATACTTTGGGCGCTGTTTTTGCCATATTCTCACTGGGTATGAACTATTTCATCACCTGCCAAGGATTTGCAGGAATAGCAATGTTCAGCGTTATTATCGGTGCGCTGACAAACATTGTGCTGGATTATGTGTTTGTTTTCAAACTGGATATGGAAGTACCCGGCGCAGCCTGGGCCACTGTTATTTCGCAGATGTTGTCCTGCTGTTGGATAATGCGGTTTATATTCGGTAAAAAAATAAAGATAAAGGTTGAAAAACAGCCGATATCCGCCGCTGTTATTTCCAGAGTATGCAAACTGGGCTTCTCACCTTTTATTATCCTTGCCACTGACAGTATAATTCTTATTATTCTGAACACTGTTTTGCAGTATCACGGCGGACGGGAGATGGGCGACAAGCTGATTTCCGCCGCAACGATAGTCCAAAGCTATATGCTGATGATATCCGGCCCGCTGATCGGTATAACCACCGGTACACAGGCAATCATTAGCTACAACTATGGCGCACAGAACAGAGAAAGAGTTATGACTGCCGTTAAATACATAATGACGCTGGCGGTTTCTTTCTGCGCTGTTATGTTTGTAATTTCCAGGGTTGCGCCACAGTATTTTGT
>CASFSP010000151.1 GCA_949297385.1 uncultured Oscillospiraceae bacterium | reverse complement strand
TTTTGCCGGCGCTGATGTTCCTTACACTTATAAAGGATATGGGCTTTGCCCTGTCCTGTATAGTTATATTCATATTCTTTTTTGATGCTGTTGTCGGCAAGAAAGAATTTTCATTTGTGCGTCTGAAAGGCTTTTTTGGCAAATGCCGGGCGGCGGCATCCATGCTGGCTGTAACCGTGGCCGCATTTATGTCCTGGGCAATACACATGGCCAAAGTCATGGAGGTAAACCGTTTTGAGCTGGGCGGACGGACAAACATGGGCATGGCCCAGATGCTGATAACCGGTGTCAAAGAACTGCTTATAGGCCCGAAAAGCGAAAAATTTGTTATAATACAAGGGCAGATGATCGATGCCTTTTTCCACACAAAACTGTCCTTTTTGGGCAGCGGTGTGGTGATAACGGCGATAGTCCTGGGACTGTTTACCCTTTCTTTTGTCCTGTCTGGCAAGACCGGCAAAAAGCGCACCGTTGCCATGGCGCTTAGCAGTGTAGTGGGCTTTGTGGGATATTATATCTTCCACCTGTTTTTATATGTCTATATATTCAAAGATAACGCTTACGGCCTGGTAAGCTATAACAGATATATATACCCGTATTATATAGGCTGGCTGTGTTTGGCTGTGTTCAGCCTGTGCCTGGCTGTGAAGAACGGCAGAAAAGCCTGGGCCAAGGCCGGCTTGTTTGTATTTGTGGCAGTCATATTTTGGATGTTCACATATTTCACCAGGTACGACTGCCTGTTTATAGAGGCAAACCAGCTGACCTATACCACCAGGATAAGCGTAAAGAGCAAGGCGGACGCCATACGCAAATATGTGGGCGAAGATGATGTGATATATTGTTACAGCGGCGGTGACAACAGCGAAAGGTGGTTTATGTATACCTTCGAGTTTGCCGACAACTACATTGTGGAAGACCTGGCAGTGGATGTGCAGGGCCTGGACGAACGGCAAGCCAGGGAGAAATACCGACAGTCGCTGTATGAAAGGTTTAAACAGATGGGTGTCACCCACATTCTGATAGATAACTCATCCGAATTTTTTGTAAAAACATTCGGCGACCTGTTTGATGTACCTATGAACGATGTGGGTCTGGACTCGGTGGCTTATTATAAAGTCAATTACACACAGGACTTTTTCAATTTCACCCTTGTGGACATGGAGAATGTCTACGGCTGACATAGAAAAAATATAAAGGCGGTGATATATTGCTGAATATTTTGCTGGCGTTTGGTGCAGTGCTGGCTTTTGCCTTTGTCCTGCACGCGCTGTTTGATATAAAAAGTGGGGTCAGCCCATTGCTGGCGTTGTGCGCGATGGTTCTGACCAGCGTGATTTTCGCGATGGCTGACCTGCTGAAAGCCGGTGTTTTGATTTCCCTTGTTGCTGCATACGGCAGTTTTGTCTTTGCCGTGTACAAAAACAGAGGCGGAATAAAAACAAAAGCCGTTTCTTTTTTCAGCGCACCGGTGATTTTGTTTTGTGCAAGCAGTGCGCTTATGTTGGTTTTTCTGGCCGTCAGACAGCCGCTGATGAGCTCCTGGGACGAGTTCAGTTTCTGGGGCACGGCGCGGAAACTGGTAAAAGAGCATGACGCCATATACACATTTTATTCTTCCAGCATGTTGGGCAGCTCCATACCGCCTGCCATGCCGGTGCTGAGCTATATCTTTCAGCGGTTCACTCCGCAGTTTTGCGAATGGACCTGCTTTTTTGCTTATGATGTTATGCTGTTTGCCTGTATGGCCGCCGCGGCCCGGACTGCCGGCGATGACTGGCACAGGTCTGTTCCTGTGTATATAACGGCGTTTCTGACACCTTTTATCTTCCAGTTTACTGCCAGGGTAAGTTTTATTCAGAACACATATATAAGCGCTTATTCGGATATGCCCATGGCTTTTCTGTTTGCCGGCCGGGTGGCGGTGTATCTCTGCGAAAATAAAGGCTTGCGCGGGCTGCTGTCTGCCAGTTTGCCTCTGGCGGTCCTTGTGTTTGTAAAGGATATGGGATTTGCCCTGGCACGGATTGCCATATTTATAATATTTTTTGACAGCATTGTATGCGAGCGGATACCCAAGGGCAAATTTTTAAAAACAGCCGCTGGGAAGCTGGCTGCTGCGGCCGCCATGTTTTTGGTGGCATGCGTGTCATTTGTCGGCTGGTCAATGCACCTGTCCAGTGTGTCTGGCGTAAACCGCACGGACTTCGGCGGTTCGTCCCAGATGGGCATGGCGCAGATAATAATATCCGGTTTCACCCAGTTGCTGACAGGCCCTGCGGACGAAAAATTTGCCGCGGTTAGGGACATGATGTTTTCCGCATTCTTTGACAGGAAGACGGCCATGGCAGGCAGTGGTTTTTTTGTTGTATGTATGATTGCAGCGGTGCTTTTTGCCGCATTTCTTTCGGCAGACAGAAACGGCAAAAAGCGACGGGCGTCGCTTCTGGCCACCGGAGCGATTGGTTTTGCCGGATATTATATATTTCATCTGTTTTTGTATGTGTATGTTTTCCGTGATGACGCATATAACCTGGCCAGTTACGAAAGGTATATGAACATTTACTACGCAGGCTGGTTTGTTATCGCGGTGTGTATGCTGGCAGCCTGCCGGCAGAAAAAACGCATTTTTGGCGGCGCATCTCTGCTGGCGGTTTGCCTTGCCGCACTGGCTTTGTTCGTAAGGTATACAGACAGCGGCAACCTGTTTGTGGCCTGTGATGAAAATTATCCGTCATTCAGAAAAAATGTCATGATGAAAACTGATTATATACGCCCGTATATAGACAAGGAAGATGTCATATATTGTTACAGCGGCGGTGATGACGGCATGAGGTGGTTTATATACACATACGAGCTGTCAGACAATCATATTGTGCCGGATAAATATATAGAAGTTTACGGCCTGGAGCAACCGGAAAAAATGGAAAAATATCAGCGTGAACTGCGAAAGTATTTTATAGAAAAAGGTGTAACCCATATTCTGATAGATAATTCTTCCGCTGAATTTGTGGAAAATTTCGGAGATTTGTTTGATGTGCCGATGAATGAAATCGGCCTGGACTCTCTGGGTTATTATAAAGTAAACTACACGGATGACGGATTTTATTTCACTTTGGAAAAAGGAGGTTATATAGCTGATGGAAAAGATTTCTGATTTTGTAAAGAAAATTTCTTCCTGGCAGATAATAGCTTTCAGTGCGCTTTTTCTGGCGGCGTTGTTTTTGCGGCGCGGCTTCTGGGGCTATGCGGCAGAAAATATATCCAGGTCAAATGAGACACTGGTGCAAAGCCGGATGACAGCGGCGGATTTTCAGCAGCTTTCCCTGAAAGCTGACGGAGATATGCTGATTGCCACAGACAGCGATCCGCAGCTGATATGGCAGGCGGACCAGAAGATTACCAACATTAAATTTTATATGGAAACCAGCCTTTACCCGGGAGAAATTGTGGTGTATTATACCACAAAGGAAGGGGAAGGTTTTTCGGAAAACAAGCGCTTGTGGGCACAGCCGGTGGACGGAGAGGACAACTGGTATGTGGTGGAAATGGGCCTGAAAAATGTGCGCAGCCTGCGCATCGACCCCACAATGTACGCCGGAAATCAGATGACATTCGGTACTTTTATCATAAATGAAGAAAGAACTTTGTCAGATTACATTGCGCCGGATGCGCGGCGGATATTCAATCTTCTGCTGTACACAGGCATAATAAGTTCTGTTTTAAGGTTTGTTCAAGAAATTTTTACAAAAAAATTTGAATAACTATATAAAAATTTAAAATTTAGTTGTATAATTATTGACATAAATTGTTTACAGGAGAAAAGATATGAACAATAAAAATATACCGCTTTCCGTGCCCAATTTCCCGGGCAATGAAAGAAAATATGTGGATGACGCCATAGCTTCCACCTGGGTTTCCACTGCGGGCCCGCTGATTCCGAAATTTGAAAAAGCCATGGCAGACTACATGGGCTGCGAGCATGTGGTGGCAACCAACA
>CASFSP010000150.1 GCA_949297385.1 uncultured Oscillospiraceae bacterium | reverse complement strand
GCCATGACCGGCGAAGTTACTTTGCAGGGCAGGGTACTGCCCATAGGCGGTCTGAAAGAAAAAGCCATGGCTGCATACAGGGAAGGTATAAAAACTGTTATAATCCCTTATGACAATCAGCCCAACTTGCAGGATGTGGATGAAATAGTTAAAAAACAGATAAAGTTTGTACCTGTAAAAACTATTGACCAGGCTATAAGCGTCAATCTGAATTAAGGTGAAAAATTATGATAATAAAAAAAACGGAGTTTACCAGTGCTTACGGCACAGAAAAACAGCTTCCGGCTTCACAAAAGCCGGAGGTTGTATTTTCCGGCCGTAGTAATGTGGGAAAATCCAGCCTGATAAATAAATTTTGCAACCGTAAAAACCTTGCCAGAGTCAGCGGCGAGCCGGGTAAAACAGGCACTATAAACTTTTATTCTGTGAATGATTTTTATATAGTGGATCTTCCCGGATACGGATTTGCAAAAGTGAGCGACAAAGAGCGCAAGCGCTGGGACAAACTGATAAACGGATATTTTGAAAGCGGCAGGGGGATAAACCTGGTGGTGCAGCTGATTGACTGCCGCCGCCGGCCTTCTGATGACGACTATCTTATGCTGGAATATCTGAGCCATCACAATATACCCTTTATAATAGCGCTGACGAAAGCGGACAAGCTGAACAAGACACAGGCTGCTCGGGCTGTAAGCCGGTTTGAAGAGCATTGTAAAGGTTATTCACAGCAGAAAATTATACTTACCAGCGCAGATAAAAATGTGGGCATTGATTTGCTTCATGAAGCGGTGGAAGAATCGTTGCAGGGGTGAAAAATGTCCTACAAAGAGTTCAGTTATTTTTACGATTATTTTAATTACAACGCAGACTATGACAAATTGTTTGACAAAATAGTCAGCCTTGCATCACGGCAGGGAGTAAAAACAGGCATAGTATGCGATCTTGGGTGCGGCACAGGGGAACTGGCTTTCAGGTTTGACAAAGCCGGCTTTGATGTGATAGCCGTAGACAATTCAGACGAAATGCTGGATGTGCTGTATGATAAAAAGGATGAACTGGGCGCAGATGATGTGCTGATACTCAAACAGGACATCACACAGCTGGATATGTACGGCACAGTGGATTTGTTCACCTGTACATTTGACACGGTAAATCACCTGGAGGGCGCCGGCAAAGTGCAGGCTTTGTTTGACAAGGTATCACTTTTTATGCATCCTGACGGTGTATTTATATTCGATATGAATACAAAATATAAACATACAAATATACTGTCTGACGAGCAGTTTGACTTTATAGAAGAAGAGGCAGATTGCCACTGGAAGAACACTTTGGAACCGGAAAACAGCAGGACAAAAATATCAATCAGCATTGAAGACAAGCATGCCAAAGAAAAGTATTTTGAAGAATTTTATGAGTATTACTATGATCTTCGGGATATTGAAAACATGCTGAAGAAGGCAAAATTAAGCGTGGTGACCCTGATTGACGGCGAAACTTTCGGGCCTGTAAAACCGGACAGCCAGAGGCATTTATTTATGGTAAAAAAGGAGCAGTAAATGGCAAAACTTGTAAGAGCAATTTCAGAGATGGGCGGAGTTGTTATCAGCGTTATAGACTCCACCGATATAGTAAAAAGAATGGAAGAGATACACCAGACTTCTGCTGTGGTCAGTGCGGCGCTAGGCAGGATGCTGACAGCTTCACAGCTTATGGCATCTACTTTAAAAAATGACACTGACAGTGTAACTCTCAGAATAAAAGCTGACGGCCCCACAGGGCTTATTACCGTTGCCTGTAACGGTCAGGGTCATTGCAAAGGCTTTGTAGAAAACAATATAGTAGAAATACCATTGAGGAGCGACGGCAAGCTGGATGTAGGCGGTGCAGTAGGTCATAACGGCCAGCTGTATGTGGTAAAAGACTTGGGAATGAAAGAGCCCTATGTGGGCAGCATCCCCCTTGTAAGCGGCGAAATAGCCGAGGATATAACGGCTTATTATGCCTATTCAGAGCAAATTCCCACCGTATGTGCACTGGGTGTGCTGGTAAATCCGGATCTCAGCATAAAAAGGGCAGGCGGATATCTGTTGCAGCTGCTTCCGGGTGCCACCGATGAAGAAATAACAATGATAGAAAATAATATCAAAAATGTTCCCAGTATAACTGCCTTCTTTGAGGATAACAAAACTGTGTATGATGTTATAGACACTGTCATGGCTGGCTTCAACCCCAATATCTTGGATGAACATCAGGTGGAGTACAAATGTGACTGCAGCCGCGAGCGCGTACAGCGAGCGTTGATAAGCATCGGATTAAAAGATCTTGAAATGCTCAGGGATGAAGAAGAACAGATTGAATTGGGTTGTCAGTACTGTGACGCCAAATATTATTTTACCAAAAAGGACCTGGATAACCTGATAAAATCCATCAAAAATCAATAATCAATATTTTACCATAAGGCCATAAAAACTTTTTTGAAAAAAATTAGAAAAAAATAGAAAAAATGTGTTGACAAAGTGGTATCTGTGTGGTAATATATATCCTGTCACTGAGAGCTACGGGAGCATAGCTCAGCTGGGAGAGCATCTGCCTTACAAGCAGAGGGTCACAGGTTCGAGCCCTGTTGTTCCCACCAATCTCAGTGACACAATATGCGGGTTTAGCTCATCTGGTAGAGCGCCACCTTGCCAAGGTGGAGGTAGCGAGTTCGAGCCTCGTAACCCGCTCCAGAAACTTTTGAAAAAACAAAAGTTTTGCTTGACAAATTATGCAAAATAATGTATAATATGTCTTGCACTCATGTGGGAGCATAGCTCAGCT
>CASFSP010000149.1 GCA_949297385.1 uncultured Oscillospiraceae bacterium | reverse complement strand
ATTTTATACTGTATATTTTGTGTGAAAAGCTGATTTTCATACGGTATTCACAATTATCGGTAGTAAATATGATAAAATAAAATTAAAAAAGTAAAACAGCGTGTGTGATTCCTATGAAAAGTTAAGATTTCTGCTATTTAATTATTGTTGAGCAAAAGTCCGACAGAAAACAGGTGAGGAAAATTTTTGATTTGGTTTAGGATATTTTGTGCGGAAAGGAAGAGGCAATATGCATAAAATGACAGTAAAAGACTTGATTAAATGCCTGAATTTATTCATTGCCATGTATGCTTTTGCAATTATTTTGCTGTTTTACGCATATATTGATGGCGGCGAGCAGGCGCTGTGGCTGATAAATGCGGTAAATATGGCTATGCTGGTGATGAGCACACTGATGTTGTTTAGCAAAAACTACCTGAGAAGTTTGCAGATGGAAAAGCAGGCAATAGGCAAAGCGGAGTCCGGGCGGATGGCAATTTTTCTGCTCAGTCTAACCCTGGTTGCAATCAGAATGTTTGATTTCGGCATAACTTTGGCTGTGGCGGCAGCATATTTTGCAGTATATATTGCCTGCCGGTCAATACTTATTGCAATGAAAAAAATCATAGCCTGTAATACCTGACGGTTTTATCGGTAAATCATTGGCATCAAGGCTGGAGCGGATGCCGCCTGCCGGCGGCAGAAAATAATTATATATGAAAAATAAAAGCGGAGGACTTTTCCTCCGCTTTTTTTGTGCTGTTTATTCGTTTGAATAGTTGTCAAAGTAACCCTGGATAAAGATAACAGGTGTGCCTTTGTCACCGGAACCGCTGGTCAGATCGCACAGTGAACCGATAAGGTCTGTCAGCCTTCTGGGTGTTGTGCCCTGGCTTTCCATGCTGCCCATCAGGTCTTTGTCTTTGTGTGCGATATATTCTGTCATGGCCTTTGTCAGTTCTTCACCGGACAGGTCTGCAAACTGATTGTCGGCCAGGTATTTCAGCTTCAGCTCACTGGGCAGGCCGATAAGACCGTCTGTGTGTCCGGGTGAAACAACCGGGTCAGCCAACTCCCAGATTTTGCCCTGGGGGTCTTTAAAGGCGCCGTCGCCGTAAACCAGCACTTCCATTGTTTTGCCTGTCATTTCTTTCAGGCTGCTCTGCAAAGCAAGACAAAATTCCTTGCAGTTTCTGGGGAACAGTTTTACGGTTTCTTCTGTGGCTTTGTTGGAGCCCAGCAGGCCGTAATCGGGGTTATATCCGCTGCCGTTTACGGGGGCTGTCAGTATTTCGTCCAGGCCCAGCACCAGTTTTGCACCGGCGTTTTTCAGCAGGCGTTTGCTTCTTTCGCGGGAGTGTATATCAGCGCACAGCACGCAGTGTGTGTATTTCAGTATATCTGTGGCGCGGTTTGCAAAAATAACCTCTACCCGGCAGCCTTCCTTTTCGATAAGCTCTTTATAGTATGCCACATAGTCCACCTGTGTGAATGGGTGGCGGTTTTCGCCAAAGTTGTCACGGTATGTTTTTTCGTCCATTATTGTGGTCCAGGGGTCAATGCCCTTTTCGTCCAGCTGGTCCAGGGAGATCAGGTGGTTGCCCACCTCATCGGAAGGATAGCTGAGCATCAGGACAATTTTCTTTGCGCCTCTGGCTATGCCTTTGAGCACAATGGAAAAACGGTTTCTGGACAGTATGGGAAATATCAGGCCGATGGTTTCGTCGCCGAATTTGGCCTTTATGTCAGCGGCTATGTCGTCGCATGAGGCATAGTTGCCCTGGCTTCTGGCCACTACCGCTTCGGTAACGCCCACAATATCCCTGTCATGCAGGGTGATGTTTTCTTCCCGGAAAGCCTTTCCCAGGCTGTCACTTACAATTTTTACCAGATCGTCGCCCTGGCGGATGATAGGTGTTCTTATTCCGCGGGATACCGCGCCGACAGTTCTTGACATATAAAAAACCTCGCTTTATAAGTTAAATTAAAAGTCTCAACGACATTATATTATAAAGCTGATAAGAGGATTTTTCAATACTATTTTTCAAAAAATTATCGTTTTTCTGAAAAATTGTATAAAAAGTAAAAAAACACCGATATTTTTGCCAAAATCTAACTTTTCATACAAAAATGCAAAAATACCGCTTTATATAAGTAGATATATATGCTAAAATAATATATTAAAGATATTTATAAATTCGGCCTGCGGGCGGAGGCGAGCGATGAAAAAATTCCTTTTTGAAAAAGATGATATAAAAAAGAGCGCGGCAGCGGTTATAATCCTGCTGGCGGTGGCTT
>CASFSP010000148.1 GCA_949297385.1 uncultured Oscillospiraceae bacterium | reverse complement strand
CGGGGCAAAAGCCGGCGGGCATTTTCACTGCTGACCGAAATTGCCCGGGAAATCGGGTGCGGGTATATTCCGACGGAAAATTTTGCCGGTGATTTTGACTATGTGCTTGAAGAATGGAAGAAAAAGCATAACATGGATGAAGGACTGGATAACGAAACAAGATATCTGAAAAAAGAAATTGATAAAGTAAAAACAGAGGGATGAAATGGTTAAAATACTTTTTATATGCCACGGCAATATATGCCGCAGCCCTATGGCGGAGTTTGTTTTCAAGGATATGGTAAAAAAGAAGGGATTGGAAGAAAAGTTTTATATAGCTTCTGCGGCTACCAGCGGTGAGGAAATACACTGCGGTGTGGGCAACCCTGTCTATCCGCCGGCACGCCGCATGCTGGAAAAGCATGGCATTTCCTGCGACGGTAAACGGGCTGTGCGCCTGCAAAAGGAAGACTATGAAAAATATGATATGCTGATATGTATGGACAGCGCCAATGTGAGAAACACCTTGCGCACAGTGGGTGCGGACCCGCTGGGAAAAATTTCAAAGCTGGGTGATTTTTCCGGCCGCGGAGATGTGGCCGATCCCTGGTATACAGGTGATTTTGACAAAGCCTATGATGATATATACGCAGGGTGCAGCCGGCTTATTGACTGCCTCAAGCGTGAAGAAAAGATAAAGCTTTAATTTGTCGTATTTGACGAAAAGGTTTATTAATATTTGGTAAATATAAGCAAAAAAGGGCATAAGCAACAAAAATCTTTATTTGTTCATAATTTTAATGTATACTAATGGTATATATACACAGATTTACTCTTTGAGGAGGAAATTATGGATAAGGAAAGAATACTTATCGTAGATGACGATAGAAATATATGCGAACTGCTGAGGCTGTATCTGGAAAAGGAAGGTTATGAAACTTTTATAGCCAATGACGGCGAAGCGGCACTGGCGGCCTATGATGAGAAAAAGTTTGACCTGGTTTTGCTGGATGTGATGATGCCCAGGGTGGACGGCTGGGAAGCCTGCCGCCGTATCAGGGCCAAAGGCAATACTCCAATAATAATGCTAACCGCCAAGGGCGAAACCTTTGACAAAGTTCTGGGGCTGGAACTGGGCGCTGATGACTATGTGGTAAAACCTTTTGATACCAAAGAAGTGGTTGCCAGGATAAAGGCTGTGCTGCGTCGCAGCGGACGAAGCGGTGGCGGCCGGCGGACGGATGGTGCGCTGGTATTTGACAACCTGGTTGTAAACATCACAAAATACGAACTGAAAGTAAGGGATGAAGTGGTTGACACTCCGCCCAAAGAGCTGGAACTGCTGTATCACCTGGCGTCAAACCCCAACAAAGTCTTCACCCGCGATGCGCTGCTGGACGAGGTATGGGGTTTTGAATATTACGGCGACAGCCGCACCATAGATGTGCATATAAAACGCCTGAGGGAAAAGCTGGAAGGTGTCAGTGACCAGTGGAGTTTGAAAACAGTCTGGGGCGTAGGATATAAATTTGAACTGAAAGAGTAATTTTTGCCATTTTATAAAATATAAAACAGGAGAGATAAAAATGCTGGAATATAAATTTGACACACAGCTGCTGATAGAAGGCGAAGGCCTGGATGAAGACGAAATATACGATTATTTTGTTTCCCATTTCAAAGGTGACTGTCTGCTGGCTGTGGGAGACAGCGATCTGATAAAAATACATTTTCATACAAACGAACCCTGGCAGGTGCTGGAATATTGCGCCGGCCTGGGTGATATACATGATATTGTAGTGGAGAATATGCAGCGTCAGGAAGATGGCCTGCACGGCTGATAAACGGTAACAGATGAGAAAAACCATTGTCACAAGTTATTTTTCCGCCATGAGCCTGGTGCTTGTGGCATCCATCAGTGTGCTGGGTGTATTTTTCATGTTTTTCGCCAACAGGTATTTCCAAAGCGACAGATTGAACACCATGGACCTTTGCGTTGACAGCGCCCAGAATGCTTTTGAGGACTCGCTGGAATACTCCCGGCTGCTGGATGCAGAAATGCGGAGATCAAGGCTGAGGGATAACCTGCGCCTTATTTCAGACACTACATCCACCATTGTTATACTGGCCGATGAAAACGGAAAGTGTATTGTCTGCACCGAAAACTCCATGTGCGGTCATGAGGGGATGTTTGTACCGGACGAAACCATGAGCACACTGGCCAAATATGATACCAGCGTACAGCTGCCGGAAACCTTTGATGATATCTATGCCGGCACATATTATACGGTAGGCCGAGCGGCCAGGGATGCAAACGGAAACATAATAGGGTACATATTTGCTTTTTCCGATGCTACCAGCATAACTGTGTTCAGCAATGCGCTGCTGTCCATATTTATGGTGTGCGCCGGTGTCATGCTGCTGATATCCAGTGCGGTTTCCATATTGGTTACCGGCAGGCTGACCACACCGCTGAGAAACATATCCGAGGCTGCCAAAAAGTTCAGCCAGGGTGATTTTTCAGCCAGAGTAAAGGTGGAAGGGGACGACGAGATTGCGCACCTTTCCTATACATTTAACCAGATGGCCAGTTTTGTGGAAAAAAATGAAAAATCCCGATCCAGCTTTGTGGCCAACATAGCCCATGAGCTGAGGACACCCATGACCAGCATAAAAGGTTTTGTGGACGGAATACGCGACGGTACTATACCGCCGCGGCAGCAGGATAAATATCTTGCTGTAATAAGCGATGAAGTGGGACGCCTGGCAAGGCTGACAAACAGTATGCTGGACATATCCAAGCTGGAAAGCGGCGAGTTTATGATGAATGTCCAGAATTACAATATATGGGATACCATAGCGGCGGTGGCATTTTCCTTTGAAAGCCGAATGGAGCGGGCAGAAATACAGCTGATAGGCTTTGAGCCGCAAAAGGTCATGGTTTATGCCGACAAGGATATTATTCACCAGGTTGTATATAATATATTTGACAATGCGCTGAAATTCACACCAAAGGGCGGGTATATCGCGTTCAGTGTCACAGAAGAGAAAGCGACCAATTCTGTTATGGTAAAGATAAAGAATTCAGGACAGGGTATCAGCAAAGAGGCACTGCCGTACATCTTTGACCGCTTTTACAAAGCAGACGCCTCCCGCAGTGTTCACACCAGAGGCGCAGGTATCGGGCTGTTTATATCCAAAACATTGGTACAGCGTTCCGGCGGCGACATATATGTGGAAAGCGAAGAGGGTCAGTACACCCAGTTTATATTCACCCTTCCCAGCGGTAAAGCCAAAGGCAGACCAAAGGAAAAAAACACAGATTAATTCCAGACCCGGCCGGATTTTCCGATAAAAGCCGGGTCTGTGATTTTCATCTGAACTTTGGGTGAAAAATAATGGAAAGTTGTTTTTGTGACAAGAAGTTTTCACAAATTGACTATATCATTTAGCTTAGAAAATAAAAGCAAAGGAGCATGACATATAATGAAAAGCGGCAAAAGCAAACTGCCTGTGATATTTTTTCTGGTCGCCTGTGTATGCCTCAGCCTTCTGGCAGGTGTATATGTGGGTAAAAGCGGAAATTTCGGGTTTTTAAATACACGGATAAATGACATCAAAAAGGACTCTCAGAACGACGGACGGACACGGCGGCCTATTATAGAATTGCAGCCGGTGCCTGAAAATACAGATGACGGATATGACACTACCGAAATTTTTGAAAAAGTTAACCCTTCGGTGGTAAATATAAATGTTTATTCCGGCACATCACTGTCACCTATCAGCAGCGGTACCGGTATAGTAATGACAACTGACGGATATATTATAACCAACGCCCATGTTGTGGACGGAGGAACGAGTGTCAATGTGGTGTTCAATGATGATTCACAGCTTCGCGGCACAATTGTAGGCGCGGACAGCGAAACAGACCTGGCTGTTATAAAAGTTGATGCCGACAACCTGACAGCGGCGGAATTCGGCGACAGTGACAGCCTGAAAATAGGCGAAAGGGTTGTTGCCATAGGCAATGCCGGCGGCCTGTCCGGCTCATGCACTCAGGGTATTATTTCCGGCCTGAACAGGGATGTGGACACCAATGCCCGCAGCCTCAGCCTGATACAGACAACGGCGGCAATAAACCCCGGTAACTCCGGCGGCCCGCTGATAAACCGTTTTGGACAGGTAATAGGCATAACATCTTCCAAAGTGGCCAGTGTTGATTATGAAGGCATAGGTTTTGCTATACCGATTACAGATGCGCTGCCCATAAACCAAAGCCTTATCGAGAACGGATATGTAACAGGGCGCGCAGTGTTGGGCGTTCAGGTAATAGAACTGAATGAAAGCAACGGCCCGCGCAACGGACTGCCCAGCCAGGGTGTATATATCGCCGCCATAACAGAAGGCAGTGATATGCCCAACAAAGGCGTAAGGGAAAGGGATGTTATAGTAGAAGCAAACGGCACGACCATCGCCACTACGGATGATTTGTATGCCGAACTGGAAAAATGCTCCCCCGGTGACACCATGAACCTGGGTATATACCGCCCTGAAACCGGTGAAACATTTTATGTGGATGTTACTCTTATAGAATCCAACGGCTAAAATAAAACAGCCCGCTTTTATGGCGGGCTGTTTCTTTGTTTTCAGGCAAAACAAAAAGACCCTTGGGGAAAGGGTCTTTTTGTTGGGAAAAGTATATTTTATTAAGAGGAGAGAAAAATTCTTTTCAGTGTCTATATTATATACTATCCCCAAGGTGTAATTGTTACGATGTTGTTAAGTAATTGTAAAAAAATACCATTTTGATAGGAAAAACCGCCTTTGGGCGGTTTTGTCATTCTTTTATTCCTTTGTCTGCCAGCACAGTCAAGGATCCGTCCGGTTCTTTTATTGTAACATTGTTCAGCTGATCTATCAGGCTTTTGCGGAAGGATTTTACATATTCTTCCCTCAGCTGTTTCTGTTCGGCCTTTTCCCGGTCGGTCAGCCCCTCTTTCTGGCTTTTCCTGTATAATTCATTTATTCTGGCGATTTTTTTATCCATTTTGTCACCCCTGTTTATGATTTTAATATTTTACCAAAATATTCGACATAAGGCAATAGGGAGTGTTCACACTTTTTTAGCAAATGGAGTGTATAATAATAAAAAAGGCGGTGATTGTTTGTCTGCAAAACAAATAAAAAGATATACATTAGGTGAGGAAATATTCAACAGTGTTACCCATGGGGTCAGTGCATTGCGGGCTGTGGTGGGCTGTACTGTCATGGTCACGCTGGCGGCCTGTTACGGCGATGCGAGGGCGGTGTTGTCGGCGTTGGTTTTCGGCCTTTCGTTGATAATATTATACACAATGTCTACATTATACCATGCTTTTCCCTTTGAGAAGGTGAAGAAGATATTCAGAATTTTTGACCATGCGTCTATACCGCTGTTGATAGCAGGTTCATATACTCCTTTTTGTCTGATAGCATTGGAAGGCAACCCGAAGGGTGTGTTTGTTGTCAGCCTGGTGTGGGCATGCGCGGCGCTGGCGGTGGTGCTGAATGCCATAAACCTGGAAAAGTTTGAAAAGTTTACATTGATTTTGTATGTGGTCATGGGCTGGGCTGTTGTGCTGGCGCTGAAAGATGTTGTAAATGCGCTTCCTCAGCCGGCGTTTATACTGCTTTTGCTGGGCGGTTTATCATATACTGTGGGTATAATATTCTATAAAATGACCAAAGTGCGTTATATGCACAGTGTATGGCATATCTTCGTATCTCTGGGCAGTGTGCTTCACTTTCTGTGTGTTGTGATATATGTACTGCCTATGACTTTTTAAAAGATTATTGATAATTTTTTCGCCAAGTGGTATAATTTATTAGCTGTGATGTTATTTTTCACAGTGTATGTCAGGAGATGTATCGAAGTGGTCGTAACGAGAACGACTCGAAATCGTTTTGGCGCGATGAGCGTCACGTGGGTTCGAATCCCACCATCTCCGCCAACAAAGCAAAAAGCCCTGTTTTTCAGG
>CASFSP010000147.1 GCA_949297385.1 uncultured Oscillospiraceae bacterium | reverse complement strand
TCCCCCTCTCTCCGCCATAGGATAAAAGCTCACTGAAAACAGTGGGCTTTTTATTTTATTGTTTTGCCAGCCGTCTGACGGTGAGATAAGTTGAAATAAACATATTGTTATGGTAGAATAGATACAGCATATTAACAGAGGTGTAAAAATGAAAATTCAGGAATCCGGAGAAATGTACCTTGAAGCCATTCTGGTTTTGAGAAAAGAAACACCGCAGGTCAGAGCCATTGACATAGCTAATTATACCGGTTACTCAAAACCCAGCGTAAGCCGCGCTTTGGGTATTCTGAAAAAAGGAGAATATATAACCGTCAGCCCCGAAGGTTTTATATCTTTTACGCCAAAAGGCGAATCCCATGCTTTGCGCATATATGAAAGGCACAATGTTCTTACAGCTATTTTTGAAAAAATAGGTGTGGCGGCTGATATTGCGGAAGAAGACGCATGCAAAATAGAGCATGTTATAAGCGATGATACTTTCAACGCATTGAAAACTTTACTGAAATAATTATTTATGAAATATGGCAGGGAATTGATGTAAATTCCCTGCCATATTTTTATTTTTGCAAAGATAGTATTATCAACCTATCCGTTTTACAATGTTGTCATATATTGTCTGGGCATCTTCTGCCATTACCAGTATTATCAGCCCGTCGTCCTGCTGTTTCAAAATTGTAGATTTTGCAATCTCATACTGATCCTGAAGGTAGTTTTCAAAGGATTTCTTCATTTTTTCCACATAACCGTTCAGGTCTTCCATAACTTCTTCGGCCTTGTCTTCTTTCGGCTGTATAAGCAGAATGCCATAAGCCTTGACATTTATCAAGCTGACAGACTGTGCACCTGCCCGAATATTCTCTTTATCTATTTCATAGCTTTCGTAGAACATGGGCCGCACGCCTTCCTCACTGTCAAAGGCCCGGGCCGGGTTGTATTCAACTCCCTCGCCGCCGTTTTCATTGATAATCTGTACCAGCTCATCATTGGTATACTCTCTTTTTGCCGAACATCCGGTGACAAATGTCATAAATACCAGACACACTGCAAATAATGCAAATACTTTTTTCATAAAACACCCCGATTATTTATTTTCATATATAACACGATTGTGCAGCGCAAAATATTGCAGCAGCTTAATAAATTCTGGACATTTTTTCAAAAATTATTCGCATATTTTGCTGATCTCATATTACACAGACATGTTCCAGGCCATTTCCCAGAACAGGTACTCGTACCTGGAGCAGGCAGTGAATATATCCACCAGATGCTGTATCTGCTCCGGCGTATAATCTGCTGTCAACCGGTTGAGTGTATCCATAAGCAATACATTGCCGTCAGAATATTTTTGGGAAATATATCCCTGTATCCACTCGCCGTAAAACGGGTCATTTATGCAGTCCGGGTTGTTTCTGACCATATCTTTTGCTATAAACTCATAGCTGTAAGCACATGACAGTATTGCAGCCAAAATTTCCGCCTCACCCTCTTCATAGGCTACCCTCAGCATATAGGATGTATATGAAAGGTTATCCAAAGCCCTGGCGGTGTTATCAACCTCTTGCTGGCTGACGGCAAATTTTCCCATGTACCCGTGGTGTATACTCATTTCACTGCCGGTAAGCAAAGATATATATCCTGAAAATATATTTGTTGTATGAACACTTTTGGCTTTGGCTACACCTATGGCAAAGGTTCTGGCATAATCTATAAGGTACAGATAGTCCTGTATTATATAGTATCTGAACTTTTCCCTGTCCAGGGTGCTATCCCGTATCCCTTTTACAAAAGGGTGCCGGCAATAGCTTTGCCATATTTCATTTGTAGCTTGCAGCAGACAGTCTGTACATTTCATCTTCTGTCAGCCTCCTTTGCAAATTCTCCGGACAGGTCAAAAGCATGATTCATAGGGCCTGAGCCTTTTCCCAAATCAAGCATTGCTGACAGGGCTCCGGAGATATAATCCTTTGCGCGCTGCACAGATTTATCCATATCAAATCCCTTTGCCAGGTTTGCCGCTATGGCGCTGGAAAGGGTACAGCCTGTCCCATGAGTATTAGGGTTATTTATTCTCTTGCCGTAAAACCATTTCAGGGTTCCGTCTTTGCACAGCAGGTCATTGGCATCATTTATATTGTGCCCGCCTTTCAGCAACACCGCACATCCGTAAGTTTTATTTATGAACAGCGCAGCTTTTGTCATATCTTCTTCATTTTCTATTTTCATACCGGACAAGACCTGTGCTTCGGGTATATTCGGCGTAACCAGGCTGGCTATTGGCAACAGATATTCAGTCATTGCTTTTACTGCATCACTTTTCAGCAGATCGGCTCCGGATGTGGCAACCATTACAGGGTCCACAACAATATTTTCAGCCTGATAATATTTCAGTTTCTCTTCTATAACTTTTATCAGCCGGCTGTCAGAGACCATACCAATCTTCACCGCATCCGGGCGGATGTCAGTAAATATCATGTCTAACTGAGCTTTTAAAAATTCAGGGGTTGATTCCAGAATATCGGATACGCCGGTAGTGTTCTGGGCAGTCATGGCGGTTATTGCGCTCATGGCATAAACGCCATTCATTGTCATGGTTTTTATATCTGCCTGTATACCGGCGCCTCCACTGCAATCGCTTCCTGCAATGGTCAATGCTGTTTTCATCTTCATTTGAATTTCTCCTTTCTTTTTCAGCATCGTTTTTTACAGCGGCATAAAGTGGTGCCCCCGATATACCGCTTATATATGTTCAGCAAATATATAAGACCTGCTGTACATTTTTTACATGTTACAGCTTACACACGGTTGTTTACCGTATTCTGAACTGTTTCAAGCAGCAGCCTGCATTCGCCTTCAATATCTTTGCTGGCAAATATTGCGCTCACCAGAGCAACTCCGTCAACTCCGCTTCCTGTAAGTGACGGTATGTTATCCTTATTAAGGCCTCCTATTGCCACCACTGGAACATCTACCGCATGGCATATATCATATAATGTCTGCCAGGACAGAACATTTGCGTCTGTTTTGGTAGACGTGGCAAACATTGCGCCTACCCCCAGGCAATCTGCACCATTTTTCACGGCTTCCAACGCTTCCTCTACGCTATGGGCAGACACACCTATCATCATATTTTCCCCCACAATGCTGCGCACCTCTGATACTGCCATATCATCCTGTCCCACATGTATGCCGTCGGCACCGCATTTTAGCGCCACCGAAACATTGTCATTTATAAACAACGGCACATTATATTTCCTGCACAGAGATTTTATTTCTATTGCTTCCTGTAAAAATTCTTCATCAGAAAGATTTTTTTCTCGCAGCTGAACGCAGGTCACGCCGCCTTTCAAAGCCTCTTCCACTTGTTGATAAAGGCTCTTCTCCTTTGTCCAAGCCCTGTCCGTAACTGCGTATAAAAGCATGTATTTTTTATCGCACTTCATACCTTGCCCCTTCTTCCAGTCGCTGTGCAGTCATATTGTAAACAGCATCTATTATATAATTTCTGTAAGACGAATTCCCGTCCAAAATGCTGAGCCTTTCATGGGCAATTTCTCCGGCCAGACCCATGGTGCATACAGCCGCAGCAGCTGCTCCCAGTATATCCTCTTTATTTGCCCGTACAAAAGCTGCCGTCATGGCCGAAAGCTGACATCCTGTACCGGTCACAGCGGCCATCATCGGGTGACCATTACGTATGATATAAGCTTTTTCACCGTCGCATACTATATCAATTGCGCCGGTTATAGCAATTACAGCGCCCGTCTTTTTCGAAAAGGCTTTGGCAAGGGCCACAGCGCTGTCCAAATTTTCATCAGTTATCTTATCGGCCACATTTGCATCTACCCCCTGTGTTGTACCGCTATTTCCTGCCAGCGTTTTAATCTCTGATATATTGCCGCGTATAACCGAAAATTTTACCTCTTCCAGCAGTCTGAGTGCTGTTTTGGTTCTTAAATCTGATGCGCCAGCACCTACCGGATCCAATACCACCGGATGGCCCAGCCGATTGGCCTTTTTACCAGCCAGAAGCATCGCTTCAATTGTCCTGCTGTTAAGCGTGCCTATATTTATATTCAAAGCAGAACATATAGAAGTTATTTCCTCTACTTCGTCTTTATCGTCTGCCATTATTGGCGATGCGCCACAAGCCAGAACAATATTGGCACAGTCATTGACTGTAACATAGTTTGTAATGTTGTGGACAATAGGTGATTTTTCTCTTACATTTTCTATATATTTTTTCATACTATTTCTCCATTTCTCTCTGCAAACGGCTCAAAACGTCGGTATAATTCAATGCAGTCAGAACAGCCCATGAAAGGGCGGAACCAACAGCTGTGGAAATCAAAAACGGGATTATATAAGCATAAAAGGCTATGTCTCCGGCGGCTTTGCCCATAAAAATCAGTGACAGCGGATATGCCGCCAGTCCTCCTATGACCGCAGTGCCGAAAACTTCGGCCCGGCATGTCAGAAAAATGTTTTTTGTCCTTTTATATGTAAAACCGCACAGCAGTGCGCCAAAAATACTTCCCGGAAAAGCCAATATACTTCCCAAACTAAGTATATTTCGTATCAGTGAAGCCGTAAAAGCTGATGCCAAACCATACGCAGGCCCCAGAAAAAAAGCGCATAATATATTTACCATATGCTGCACCGGCGAG
>CASFSP010000146.1 GCA_949297385.1 uncultured Oscillospiraceae bacterium | reverse complement strand
GTTGGTGGCGCCTACATATTTCATTATGCTTATCTCACGCCTTCTGGCAAACACTGTCAGGCGTATGGTATTGGAGATAACCACCATACTTACCAGCATCAGCACAGCCAAAACCGCAAATCCGGCATAATATGTTACATTTTTCAGCGTTATCAGCACGCCAGCCAGCTCTGTGGGGGTGGATACATAGTCCACGCCGTCCATCTGTGAAAATCTCAGGGAAACCTGTTCCAGCTTGGTCAGATCTTTGAGATGAACGCGGTAAGAGGCCGGCAGCGGGTTGTTTTCGCCCTGATAGCTGCTGAGAATGGAAGCGTACTGCCCCATATAGCTCATCTGCTCTTCCAGCGCCTGCTCTTTGGAAACGAAGGAATATTCTGAAACATCTGTGTCGCTTTTCAGCTTTTCGTCCATGGCGTCGATACTTTCCCGGGCCGCATCGTCTTTTATGTATATTATAACTTCATTTTGGGCACCCAGGTATTCCACAAAGCTGTTTACATTCAGCGCCAGCGAAACGCATACACCAACCAGTATCAGGCAGGATGTAACTACACCTACCGAAGCAACGCTCATCAGGCGGTTGCCTATAAAGTTGTGCAATCCCTGGCGGAAAAGATATTTAAAACTGGAAAATTTCATATATTTTCCCCTCCTTTCGCACCGGTATCGCTGACTATTACGCCTTTGCGCATTTCTATGATTCTCTGGGCATATCTTTTGGCCAGCTCATGCTCGTGGGTTACCACCACAACAGTGGTCCCTGTGCTGTTTATCGCTTTCAGCAGTTCCATTATTTCCAGCGAAAGTGCCGGGTCAATGTTGCCGGTTGGCTCGTCAGCAATCACCAGGTCCGGGTTGTGTACCAGGGCACGGGCCAGGGCCACGCGCTGCTGCTCGCCGCCGGACAGCTGTGTCGGCAGTTTGCCGCCTTTTTTGGCCAGGCCGACTATATTCAGAATATAAGGAACCCTTCTTTTTATTTCCTTTTCGTCTATATTTGTAACCCTCATGGCGAAAGCTATGTTTTCATAGGCTGTCAGATTAGGTATCAGACGAAAGTCCTGAAAAACCACCCCCAATGTACGGCGCATGTAGGGGATATCCTTCTCTTTGATTTTGGTCAGGTTATATCCGTTTACCATAACCTCGCCTTTTGTGGCTTTTTCCTCGCGCAGCATCAGCTTCAAAAAAGTACTTTTGCCGGCACCGGAATGACCTATTACAAACACAAACTCGCCTTTGTCAATATGCAGGTTCATGTCCCTTACGGCCGTTATGTTGGGCTCGTAAGTTTTTGTAACATTTTTAAAATCAATCATTTTCCTCTTCTTTTCCTTTTTCCTTTTTGAAACAGAAAAACCGCCCTGCTATGTAATTGGCTGCTTACATTTAAGGGCGGAATTATCGTTAAAATCTTTCCTGGCTTGACTGTAAATACTTTTTGACCATCAAGGCTACCTTGAAAACAATGGCATCGTCAAATTCCCTTAAATCCAGGCCGGTAATTTTTCTGATTTTTTCAAGGCGATAAACCAGCGTGTTCCTGTGCACAAACAGTCCTCTGGAAGTCTCGCTTACATTCAGGTTGTTCTCAAAAAAGCTTTGGATGGTAAACAAAGTTTCCTGATCCAGGCTGTCTATTGAACCCTGTTTGAAAACTTCCTTCAAAAACATTTCGCACAGTGTGGTAGGCAGCTGATATATCAGACGGGCTACACCCAGATTTTCATAGTTTACTATGGATTTTTCGGTGTCAAATACCTTTCCTACTTCCAGTGCAATCTGCGCTTCTTTAAAGGAAGAGGCCAGATCCTTTATGTTGGTAACCTGTGTGCCGATACCCACAACCGCTTTTATGTAGTATTCCACATTCAGCGTGTCCACTATTGATGCGGCCAGTTTTTCTATATCTTTGGTCTCTATGCCCTTTTTCAGCTCTTTTATCAGCACTGTGTCATTTTCGCTGGTGTCAAAAACAAAGTCTTTCTGTTTGTCAGGGAACAGATTCTGCACCACATCAAATGTGGACATATCCTTCTGCTGTTCAACCCTGATTATCAGGACAACCCTGGGTATGTCGGTGACAAAGTGCATCTCCCTGGCTTTGGCATATATGTCGCCGGGCATAATATTGTCCATTACGACATTTTTTATAAAATTAAGCCTGTCGAACTTTTCATCATGAAACTGTTTTAAGCTGGCCAGAGATATTGCCAGAACGCCGGCAAACTTGTCCGCCATTTCATCAGTGCCTTCGACAAACACATAAAAATCATTTCGCTTTGTGTTGGAAAAACCTTTGAATGTATATCCGCCACGAACGAATGAAGAGCTGTTGGACATTCTTTCGGCCTGAACACCGTCTTTTATGCTGTCTATCCGGCTCAGTTCGCTGCACGCCACTACGACGCCCATTTCATCAGTTACACCCACGACTCTGCCGATGGTGTCTTTCATCTGATATATAACGCCTTGAAACATCCTGTTTGACATACTAATCTCCTAAAAAATGATTTTGATCTATTGTTAATTTACACAACTATATCCGCTAATGATTATTATTTTACACAATAGGTTTATAAAATGCAACATTTTTTTACAATTTTTTTCGGTTTTTTATGTGCAAAACAGAAAAACAGTATATCAAAAACTGACAAGAACATTTTATAATACAAATGTGTTGCTTTTTTTAATTTTTTGTTAAATGATGATTTACAATTTTTAGCAGCTGCCGGCTGTCCAGTTTCACATATTCGCCCGGCATAAGATTTTCCGGCAGTTCCAGATCACCTATGGCACTGCGGTGCAGGCTGTTTACACCTATTCCGTACACCCCCAGCATCCTTTTTATCTGGTGGTAAACCCCCTGGTGCAAGATTATCCTGGCTCTGAGTCCGTCTCCGATGGGGTAAATCTGCGCGCTTTTCATCACGCTGCCGTCTGCCAGCGTCACGCCTTTTTCAAATTCTTTCACAATAAATTCGTCCACCGGCTTGTCCACCGTGACAAAATATGTCTTGGGCACATGCTTTTTGGGACTTAATATATCATGGGCAAACTTTCCGTCATCGGTTATAAGCACCAGGCCGGTGCTGGTTTTATCCAGCCTGCCGGCCGGAAACAGCTCTCTGCGGGGAAAATCCTTTTTTACCAGATCCACCGCGGTTATATCATTTTTATCCCGGGAAGCGCTGACAACACCCGCCGGTTTGTTCAGCATTATGTAAACAAATTCTTCATGCCGCAAGGCTTTTCCGTTCACTGTTACATTCCGCGGCCGTGTTTTCTGCCGCGGATCTTTGCACGCTGCACCGTCTACCTGCACGCTGCCTTTTGAAATCAGTTTCTTTGCGTCCCGGCGCGATATGCCCAGTCCCTCGCTTATCAACTTGTCCAATCTCTGATTCATCTTTTATATCCTTTGATATTGCTGTAAAAGCGCGGGGCGTATCCCCGCGCTTTTGATATTTTACCATAAAACAGCAGATAATTAAATAGCCGGGAAAATTATTCCAGCGCATCTGTCCGCGGCTGATTTTTTACCAGCGGGTAGGCGGTGCCTTCGGGCATCTGCAAAAGATATGCACCTATCAGTTTATCCTTTTTGACCAGCAGAACAGCCACTGCTGATTTATCCTTGACCTCGTAGTCTATTATGTCAAAGGTCCATTTGTTCACCTTGTCATTTTTGTACTTTTCCAGCGACAAGTTATCGGTTTGCATTATTTTCCGGTTAAAGTTTTCAAACTCTGCATCAAAAGTTTTGGGAATACGCACTTCGTTTACCCGTGCGGACTGCAAATCCACGGTATATCCTTTTTGGGCAATATAAGCAGCCATATCCCGTGTGCTGGTCATGTCAAGATTTGTCATTGCGGCCCGGGTTTCCGCATCTTTGAAAAAGAAATTTTTCACTCCTGCACCAACACCGATAACAAATATACCGGCCAGCAGCGCTGCGATTATTTTTCCGCTGCGCTTTCTGTTCAATGTCAAAACAAACATTTTTCTCCTCCTTGAAAGGCTTTAAGATAATTTATAATAACAATTAACATCCTGTCAGCTTTTGCGCGCTGTTTTACTTTCACCGTTTAATAATTTTTATGCCGTCCGGTGGTAAAATATCACCTCCGGCCCTGCTTTTAATCCGCTTAAATGGTGAAATAATCAATTTTTTTATACAGGGAAAAAAAGTTTTTATCACAAAAGCCAAAAAAGCATATATATACTGTAATTTTACTTTTTTTGTGTTAAAATACATACATACAGCCAACGGAGGTGTTAGGATGGTTTTGTGTTTTGACATCGGAAATACCGATATAGATGTGGGAGTGTTTGAAAAGGACATACAGACAGCCGGTTTCAGCATTCCGTATACAAAAGCGCTGTCCTGCTGGGACTATATACCGGTTATCAGGGACGGGTTTGCGCAAAATGATATCAGGCCGGAAGATGTAACCGGATGTGTTCTGTGCAGTGTTGTGCACAATACAACCCAGGGGGTTTTCATGGCTCTGCGAGATATACTGGGCTTTGAACCTCTGCTGTTCAAAAATGACGATATTGCCGCCATGGGCGTAAAGATAGGCAACCCGCAGGAAGTGGGCGTTGATATCATAGCCGCCTGCCTGGCTGTGAAGAAAAATTACAGCCTGCCGGCCATTGTCATCGATATGGGCACCGCTACCACCGTTACCGCCATGGACGCCGACGGCGACCTGCTGGGGGTAAGCATTATACCCGGCGTACTGACAGCACTGGAAGCTTTGCGTGACAGGACAGGCCTGCCCATTGACGAAAGCCTGACACCGCCTCCTCATGCCATAGGCACAAACACAGCCCAGAGCATGGCCAGCGGCGCTGTGCTGGGCAGTGCTTACTGCATTGACGGCATGATAAACGCCTTTGAGGAGGAAATGGGAGTAAAGTGCAATGTATACGCCACCGGCGGCATAGCAAAGGTTATTGCTCCCCTGTGCAAAAACAAATGCCGGCTGAATGACAACCTGCTTTTGGAAGGCCTTTATACCTATTACAAAACAGCCGTCGGAAAATAATT
>CASFSP010000145.1 GCA_949297385.1 uncultured Oscillospiraceae bacterium | reverse complement strand
CTGAGCAAATCTTCTTTTTTGAACCCCAGGTGTCCGCCGGCAAGACTGCCTTCTATAACCACAAAATCCGGTGCGGTGCCATAGGATGTGTCCCATCTTCTGGCTATCAATTTCAGCCGGCGGGCGCTGGAAACTATCGGCGCTATAAGGACTTTGCTGCCTGCGGTATATTTTGGCAGTTCCAGCGGCAGACCGGCGCCGGATATTATTGCATCGGCTCCGCCTTCCACAGCGGCCTTTACCATCGTTTCATACTCCTGCCCGGCCACCATTATGTTTACGCCCAGCAGGCCATTTCCTCCGGAAATCTGCCTGGCTTTTGCTATCTCGTCTTTCAGGCCCCGGATGTTTGCATTGTAATTGTCTGTGTAAAAATCATCGCGGTAATATCCCGGGTGTGCCGCGCTTATCACACCCATGCCGCCCCGTTCCATAACGGCGCCGGCCAGGCCGCCCAGTGACACACCTACACCCATACCGCCCTGAATTATAGGCACGGGCAAAATTTTTCCGTTTATATTGACACTGTCAAGCATCCAGTTCCACCGCCTTTTCTCCCATTGCAGTCATGACAAGCCCAGCCTGACGGCAGATGGTGTCAAAAATCTGTTCCAGCGGCAGTATCTCTTTGCACATTCCTGCCACCTGACCCATCATTACCGAACCGTTGGCTATATCTCCTTCCAGCACGGCCCTGCGCAAAGCGCCCAGGGTCAGCGCTTCCAGTTCATCACGGCCGGCGGCTTCCTTTTCCAGCTGAACATATTTGCGGCTCATCTGGTTTTTAAGTATTCTTACCGGCGAATTGAGGCTGCGGCCTGTCACAACGGTGTCGTTGTCTTTGGCGTTTATCACAGCCTGCTTGTAATTGTCGTGTATCGGACATTCCATGCTGGCCAGCAGGCGTGTGCCTATCTGCACGCCCTGTGCACCCAGGGCAAAAGCCGCTGCCATTCCCCTGCCGTCCGCTATGCCGCCGGCGGCGATAACAGGTATGTCAACTGCGTCGCATACCTGGGGCAGCAGTGACATGGTGGTGCTTTCTCCCACATGGCCTCCGGCTTCGGTGCCTTCGGCAATTATGCCGTCAACACCGGCGCGCCGCAGTCTTACCGCCAGGGAAACCGTGGGAACAACCGGGAAAATTTTTATCCCGGCCTGTTTCAGCTTTTCAATGTACACGCCCGGATTTCCTGCCCCGGTGGTCACCATGGCAACCTTTTCCCGGACTATAACATCTATTATCTCTTTTGCGTGAGGGTTCATCAGCATTACATTTACGCCAAAGGGTTTATCCGTCAGGCTTTTGCATTTTCTTATGGCCCGGCGGGTGGTTTCGGCGTCCATTGCGCCGGTGGCTATGATACCCATTGCGCCGGCATTGCTGACAGCGGCGGCAAATTCCGCAGTGGTTATATTTGCCATAGCGCCCTGGATTATAGGATATTTTATATCAAACAGTTTATTTATCATCATTTTCTCCTTAAAGGTTTATATAGGCGGCCCCGTAAGTAAGACCGGCACCAAAGCCGACCAGCAGTATTTTCATGCCTTTTTTCAGCCTGCCTTCCTGCCGGCATTGGGCCAGGGCTATGGCCACGCTGGCGGCGCTGGTATTGCCGTAGTTTTGCAGATTGGTGAAAAATTTGCTTTCCGGCACGCCCAGTTTTCTGGCCGCCGCACTGATAATGCGTATATTGGCCTGATGAGGAATTATAAGGTCAATATCTTCCATGGACAGGTTGTTTTTCTGCAAAACTTTCATGGAGGCATCGGCAATTGCATTTACCGCAAAGCGGAAAACCTCCTGGCCGTCCATTTTCAGATACGAATAATCTTTGGGTGAATTGCACAGCGCATTCATGCTTATTCCGCCGGCAGTCAGCACCTGCTTTTCATCACCGCAGCTGCGGGTGTAAAAATCGGCGCAGGAGCATTTTTCCCGGCTGAGTACCACAGCGCCGGCGCCGTCTCCGAAAAGTATACAGGTGGAACGGTCAGTCCAGTCAATCAGCTTGCTTAAAGTTTCAGCGCCTATCACCAGCGCTTTTTTATGTTCCGGCAGCAGCGCCAGCGCTGTTTTCAGCGCATATATAAAGCCGCTGCACGCCGCGTTCAGGTCAAAGGCAGTAACTTCACAGTCGGAAAGTCCCAGCTTCTGCTGTATAAGGCAGGCGGTTGAGGGGGTAAAATTGTCCGGCGTCATGGTGGCGGTTATTATCAGGCCTATTTCTGCCCGGTCTATGCCGGCATCTTCAATGGCCATTTTTGCCGCCGAAAGCCCCAGGTCACTGGTGTTTTCCTGCCGGCTGATATATCTGGATTTTATGCCTGTGCGGCTGGTTATCCACTCGTCACTGGTGTCCACCAGCTTTGATATATCTTCATTGGTGACGGTCAGCCGCCCTCTGGCCAGGCCAAAGCCCAACATTCTGAAAGAGTACATCACATCACCCCTATCCTGCGGTATTTTTCATATCTTTCTTCCAGCAGATTTTTCATTTTTTTGCCTGTCAGTAAGGGAAGGTCCCTGTTGAGAAGGTTTCTTATCCGGTGCACCGTCACATCAATATTTGTGCCCGCGCCGCCCAGCGGCTCTTTTACTATCTCGTCCACAATATTTTTTTGTTTAAGGTCGGCCGCTGTCATCTTCATCTGCCGTGCGGCTTTGGGCGCCAGGGTTTCATCCTTGTAAAGTATGCTGGCAAAGCCTTCCGGTGAAAGTATGGAATAAACCGCGTTTTCCAGCATGTATATGCGGTCCGCCACGCTGAGGGCCAGCGCTCCGCCGCTGCCGCCTTCGGATATCACTATACATATAACCGGTGTTTTCAGATTAGAAAATGTATACAGGCACTGAGCTATGGCCTGTGCCTGGCCTCTTTCTTCTGCGCCTTTGCCCGGATATGCACCGGGGGTATCAACTATTGTGATTATGGGGCGGGAGAATTTTTCCGCCTGTTTCGCCAGCCTTATCACTTTGCGGTATCCTTCCGGCGACACCATGCCGAAATTCTTTTTCAGATTGTCGGCCAGGTCTGTGCCCTTTGACTGGGCTATTACCGTTACCGGCCTGCCGTTGTATCTGGCAATTCCGGCGGTTATCGACCGGTCTTCGCCAAAACAGCGGTCACCGCAAAATGGGTAAAAATCGCTGAAAAGGGCACTGATATAATCCTGCGCCTTTGCCCTTTGAGGGCTGCGTGCAAGGCACACCTTATCCCACCGGTTCAGGTTGGTATAAAACTGCTTTTTCAGTTTTTCTATTTTATTTTTCTGCCGGCTGTACCGCCGGGTGTCCTCCGGAGGGATCTTGCGCAAAATCAACTGCTCTTCTTTTATGATATTTTCTTTTTCGGCTATGGTCATCCTGCGTCCTCCGTGTGCATTGCTATAAGGTCTGAAAGGGTTTTGCGCAGGCTGTCCCTGTCCACAATCATATCCACAAAACCTTTTTCAATGACAAATTCTGCCCTTTGAAACTCTTCCGGCAGGCTTTCGTTTATGGTTTTTTCTATCACTCGCTTGCCGGCAAAGCCTATCAGCGCGCCGGGTTCGGCAATGATGATGTCACCCAGCATGGCAAAACTGGCGCTGACGCCGCCGGTGGTCGGGTGGGTAAGTACCGAAATGTACAAATTTCCGCTGTCGGAAAATCTTTTCAGCGCCGCGCTGGTTTTGGCCATCTGCATAAGGGAAATTATCCCCTCCTGCATACGGGCGCCGCCGCTGGTGCAGAAAATTATCAGCGGCAGTTTTTTGCTGTGGGCCAGCTCTATTGTGCGGCAGATTTTTTCGCCTACCACTGCACCCATGCTGCCCATCATAAAATTGGAATCCATGACCGCCACAGCACACTTTCTGCCGTCTATTTTTGCCGTGCCGCACACCACCGCTTCGTTGAGGCCGGTCCGTTTTTTATACTTTGCCAGCTTTTCGCTGTATCCTTCAAAATTTTCGCTGTTGGTGCTGGTCATTCGCCTGTCTGTTTCGTAAAAACTGCCGGCATCAAACACCATTTCTATCCTGTCGGCCGCGCTCATCTTAAAGCACCGGCCGCAGTCCAGGCAGACATGGTTATTTTCTTTCAGCCGTCTTACACTGACGCTCCGGCCGCATTTTTCGCACTTTTTAAATATGTTGTCCGGTATTTCTTTTTTGGTCCTTTCCGGTACAAAGCGCCTGATCGCCTTTTTAAAATTATCCAGCTGTTCTCTGCGCTTTCTAAACAAGGTTTCCATTTGATTTAAGCTCCTCAATAAACTCGCCCGCAAAACCGGTGGAGTATTTGCCCTCTATAAACTTTTTGTGGTGCAGGGCCATATACTGAAATTCCACATTGCTTTTTACCCCTGAAATGATAAATTCTTCCAGGGCTGTTCTCATTTTCTTTATACATTCCAGCCTGGTGGGCGCCCAGGTGATTACTTTGGCTATCATGGAATCGTAATAGGGCAGTATGGTGTATCCGTTGTAAACGGCGCTTTCCAGCCTGACATTTCTGCCTGCCGGAAAATTTATAAAATCTATCCTGCCGGCGGACGGGGCAAAATTATTTGCGGCATCCTCGGCGTTTATACGACATTCCATGGCGTAGCCGTTGCAGTGTATATCCCGCTGGCTGAGTTCCAGCCTCTGGCCGGCCGCCGCCTTTATCTGCAATTTTACAATATCCACTCCGCATATCATCTCTGTTATCGGGTGTTCCACCTGTATGCGGGTGTTCATCTCCATAAAATAGTAATTTCCGCCTTCGTCCAGCAGGAACTCTATTGTGCCCACAGAATCATATCCCACAAATTTTGCGGCTTTCACAGCGTCGGCCAATATGCTCCGTCGCACCCTTTCTTCCAGTGAAAAGCATGGGGCTTCTTCTATCATTTTCTGATTGCGGCGCTGGAAAGAGCAGTCCCTTTCGTACAAATGCACCACATTGCCGAATTTGTCACCGGCTATCTGTACCTCTATGTGCTTTGGGTTGACGATGTACTTTTCCATATACACTTCATCATCTTTAAAGCATACCTTGGCTTCATTTCTGGCATTCTGATAAGCGCTGTCAAATTCCCGGGGCGAAAAAACTATTCTCATGCCGCGGCCGCCTCCGCCGTTTACAGCCTTGATTATAACCGGGTAGCCTATTTCCTGCGCCATCTGCCTGCCCTGCCGCACATCATTTATTATCTGCCGGCTGCCGTTTACCACCGGCACGCCGGCCTGTATCATTGTCTGTCTGGCCCGGGCTTTGTTGCCCATTTTTTCTATTATTTCCGGGCTGGGGCCGATAAAAATCAGTCCGCATTCTTCCACCAGGCGGGCAAACCGCGTATTTTCGCTTAAAAAGCCGAAACCCGGATGTATCGCATCACAGCCGGTATTGCAGGCCGCCTGAATAATGTTGTACATATTCAGATAACTTTCCAGCGGACGCGGGCCGCCTATGCACACTGCCTCGTCTGCCAGCTGAACATGCAAGGCCTCCTTGTCACAGTTGGAGTACACCGCCACTGTGGAAATGCCCATCTCCTTGCAGGTGCGTATTATCCTGACGGCAATTTCTCCGCGGTTGGCTATCAATATCTTTTTTATCATATCAGTTTTCCTCGATGATCAGCAGTACATCATCATACTGCACCATATCTCCGTCTGCCGGCAGTATCTGTGTGACAGTTCCGCTGAAAGGGGATTTTATTTCATTCATCACCTTCATGGCCTCCACAATGCACACCACATCCCCTTCTTTTACCTGCTGTCCTTCGCTGACAAAAGGTTTTGCACCGGCGGACGGTGCCCGGTAGTATGTGCCCACCAGCGGTGATTTTATCTGTTTGCCGGATGGCCGCGGTTTTTCCTGCGGCCGCGTGGGCGATGCAATGTACTCAGCTGCGGCGGCCGGGGCGGCTGTTGCAGTTTCACTCACCTTTTTACCCAGTTTCAGCTTTATTCCTTCGGCTTCCAATTCCATATCGGTTATGCCGCTTTTTTCAAACATCTCTATCAGCTGTCTGATTATGTTTGTATCCATCATCTTCTCCTATTTTAAAAATGAGCTTAGAATTATCTAAGCTCATCGTGTTTTTTATTGTTTTGCCCGGAGTACATCCAGGATGTCCTGTACTGTTTTAAGACCTTCCAGTTCTTCGTCTTCAATTCTTATGCCAAATTCGCTTTCCAGTTCCATTGCCAGCTCTACTGCTGCCAGGCTGTCTATGCCCAGGTCATCTTTCAGGCTTGCCTCGGGCTTGATCAGGCTTTCGTCAACATTGATTGCATCTACCAATACTTTGCTTACTTTTTCTAACATAATTATTCCTCCTGAGAATACAAATAACAATTTTAAAATTTGCTTTGATTATCAAAGCACGGGCACCATTATACATCTTTTGAATATCAAAGTAAATACTTTGAATATCAAATTTTTTGTAAATTTTGTGAAAGATTTGTTAAAGACATATAGATTTTTCCCATTTTGGGATATATTAAACGCCGTGGAAAGTTTTTCTTGACTATTTTTGAATAAAATTATATGCTCCTGTAAAGGGAGGGTATACTATGGACAGAACAAGACACACCCTGAACGAACTGCTGGTGGGCATGTTTAACTATATATTGTATCTTGAAGAGAGAAATTTGAAGCAAAAAGGCGTAAAATTATCTATGAACGAGGTGCACATACTGGAAAGTATTCAGAAAGCCAGCGATAACAGTATGTCACATATCGCCAAAAGGCTGATGGTCACCCAGGGAACACTGACCACAAATGTGGCCAAGCTGGTAACCAAAGGCTATGTGGAAAGGCTGCGCGACCCGGTCGACAAAAGGGTGGTAAGGCTGAACATCACCGAAAAGGCCGTAGAGGTGCTGAAAGTACACGAG
>CASFSP010000144.1 GCA_949297385.1 uncultured Oscillospiraceae bacterium | reverse complement strand
TGATTATTATTATACTACTTTAAAGCAGTAATGTCAATAGGAAATTTGAAAAAATCAGCGGAAAAACAGCGGAAGTTTTTCTCTGCTTTCTGTGGTATAATAATATTGTGAAAAGTGAATAAAGCAAAGACGAGTGTAACAGCTCGTCTTTTTTGTTTTACTGACAAAATGGAGTTTACGGGAAAGTCTATCACTTTAACAGCAGGGGTGGGAGCGTGTGATAGTAAACAGAAGAAAAGAGGTTTTTATGCTTATAAGCTGCCGGTATTGCGGGCGCATACATGAGCGCAGTTTTGACTGCGGCAAAAGGCCGGCGAGAAGCGGTAAAAGAAAAGAGAAGGAGAAGATAAGGCAGAAGGCTCGTGTAAAAAAGAAGATGGAACAGGTGAAAAAGGACGCAGGGTATCTGTGCGAATACTGCCTGTCCCAGGGGCGCCTGACTTACACTGATTTGCAGACACATCACATAATCAAGCTGACCCAAAGGCCTGACCTGGCAGTGGAAGATACAAACCTGGTGGTGCTGTGTCATTCATGCCATGAAAAAGCTGAAAAAGGCGAGATTTCACCACAGTTTTTATCAGAATTGGCACAAAAAAGGGCCGGACACATCCCCCCGGCCATTTAATTATTATTGTTAATAAGGCCCCGGAACCAAACGGAGGCGTCTGAAAATAAAAAATTCCCGAAATGAAAAATTTCAGGGATTTCAGGAGGTGATAAAGTGGCCAGACCATCAAAATCTTTGGATAATATGTCCAAGAACCTGACAAAAGGAGAGGAGCAGCGGCGCCGCCGGGCGGAAAAGGCTGCTTTGTCCGGAATAGCTATAAGGGAGTGGCCGGAGGTAAAGGCGGAAGAGGAGGCACACAAAGAGTTTCGCCGTGTAAAAAAACTGCTGGCAGCGGTAGGAAAGGATGACGCGATGTACGAAGCGGTAATCAACGATTACTGTGCATACAAAGGCGATATCGAGCGATACAGGAAATACCGTGAGGATATACAGAAGGACCTGGACGATTTTATAAACGAGGACGGGGTCGATCCGTCCGACAGATACAAAATAAAGGTCAAAATGAGGGATGAAATTTTTGCCTGCGACAATCAGATATCAAAATTGCAGAAAAAGAGATTTGATATAGAAAAGGAAACCGGTTTTACCGTCGCATCTGCGCTGCGCAGCATCCCGAAGAAGCGGGAAAAGGCAGAAAACCCGTTGCTGAAGGTGTTACTTGATGACGGTTGACAGCGGCAGGGCGGTTGAATACTGCAAATGGTGTCTGAAATCCAAAAACAAAAAGGTTCCTGTATATGTGAAAAAGCAGGCCAGACGGTGGATGAACATTGTAAGCGGGAAAAATAAAAATGCTTATGTCAGCGAAAAATCATATAGCAAGATATGCCGCATTTTAAAACTGATGGTGCACCCGGATTTGAATATATCTATGTATGACGGACTGGAAGATTATTCCTGGTTTCTGATTACTGCGGTGCTGTGCACCAAGAACCGTGACGGCAGCCGATATTATGAGACAGCGGTGCTGGAAATCTGCCGAAAGAATTTCAAGACATTTACATCAGCAGTTATTTTTATCCTGCTGATGCTGACAGAGCCGCAGTTCTCCCGCTTTTTCTCTGTCGCTCCGGACCGCGATCTGTCCAGCGAGCTGAAAGTCGCGGTCAAAAAAATTATAAAGTCATCACCGCTTTTGTATGATGAAAGCGTTTTCAAAATACTGCGCGGTGAGGTGCGCTGTAATCTCAATGACAGTGTCTATGTGCCTTTGGCATACAGCCAGGACAGGATGGACGGCAGACTTGCCAACGCGTTCCTGGCAGACGAGGCCGGGGCAATGGACTCCTATCCGGTAGAGGCGATGCGCTCCTCACAGATAACCCTGGCATCAAAGCTGGGCATCATCATATCTACACAGTATCCCAATGATAACAATGTGATGATTGACGAGATAGACAAAGCCAAAAAGGTTCTGGACGGGCTTATACCTTCCAGAACCTTTGCTCTGCTATATGAACCGGATGACAGACTGTTGAAAGGCGACGCCTGGCAGACTGACAACCTGATAATTTATCAGTCCAACCCGGTGGCTGTGACAAATGCAAATATTTTTTCCGCTATTGTGGAAAAGCGAACAGATGCTATTCTTTATCCCAATAAGCGTGAAAACTATCTGTGCAAACACAACAATATCAAATACAAGGGCCTGGGCGTCGAAGGCTATGTGGAAATCAGCCAACTGCGCGCCTGCCGGACGATACCTGATGACAGCTTTTGGCAGGGCAAAGATGTTTTCATAGGTCTTGACCTGTCCCAGACAAACGACAACACCGCGGTTGCCATGGTGACTATATATGAGGACAAAATATACTCCAAGGTATTCGGCTTTATCCCGGCGGACAGAAAGGATTACAAAAGCAAAATTGAGCAGGTTGACTACGACAAGCTGATAAGGCAGGGGTGCTGTTTTGCCTGCGGCAGTGAGGTTATTGATTACCGTTTTGTGGAAAATTTTATACTTTCCTTGCCGGAAAAGTACGGCGTGAATATAGTCCAGGTGGGATATGACCGTTACAACGCTATATCATCAGTGCAAAAGCTGGAAGCACAAGGTCTGGAATGTGTGGAGATAAAACAGCATTCATCGGTGCTGCATTCACCTACAAAACTGTTGCAGGAAAAAATTTTCGACAAGCAGTTCTGTTACAGTGAAAATCTCATGTTGGAAATCAACTTCCAGAATGCGAGATGCACCGAAGACACCAATTTGAATAAGTATGTCAACAAAAAGAAATCAGCCGGCAAGGTTGATATGGTTGTGGCGCTGATAAATGCGCTGTACCTGGCACAGCAGGAAATGCTGTTCGGCACCCGGGATAATTTTGTAGTTCAGACATGAGGTGAAAAATGTTACTTTTCAAAAGAAAAACAGAGGAGCGCGCCCGGCAGCGGGAAGTGCAGCAGACAAACCCGCTGGAAGATATTATATCTTCACTGTTGGATTCTGATGCGGTCAACCGGAGTATGGCAATGCAGATCCCGTCCATTTCCGGCACAATTGACCTTATAGCCAGCATTATTGCCGCTACACCAATAAAACTGTATCAGGATATAGACGGCGAAACAGTGCCGGTGGAAGACGACAGGAGAGTTTTCCTGTTGAACGATGACACCGGCGACACGCTGAATGCCAGTGAGTTCTGGAAAGCTGTGGTCAGGGATTACTACCTTAACGGCGGCAGCTATTCTTACATCAACAAAGAGCGCGGCAGGGTTAAATCACTGCATTATGTGGAAAGCCGGTATGTGACAGTCAACAAAAATTTTGATTACATATTCAAAGACTTTGACATTATAGTAAACGGCAGAAGCTATATGCCGTTTCAGTTTTTGAAAATACTGCGCAATACCAGCGACGGTGCAAAAGGTGTATCGATTGTGCGGGAAAACAGCCGTCTGATTGCCGTTATGTATGCGGCGCTGAAACTGGAACTGAACGCATCCAAGCGCGGCGGAAATAAAAAAGGTTTTCTGAAAAGTGAAAAAAGACTGGAAGAATCTGCCGTAAAAGCACTGAAAATCGCTTTTGCCCGCCTGTATAACGATGACAAAGAAAATTTCATTGTCCTGAATAATGGTATTGATTTCAAGGAGAGTTCCAACACCCTGGCAGAAATGCAGCTGAACGAAAACAAGCTGACCAACGCCGAGGAGATAGCAAAACTTTTCCATGTTTCCACCGAGGCAGTCAGCGGCAAGGCCCTGTCCACATCCGCGCTGGCAAAACTGGCAGCGGTGCCGCTTATGAACACCATACAGGCGGCGCTGAACAGAGATTTACTGCTGGAGAGGGAAAAAGGCAGATATTACTTTGCTTTTGACACAAAAGAGCTGTTAAAAGGCGAAATGGGCGAGAGATACAACGCGTACAAAACGGCGCTGGATGCCAATTTTATGCAGATAGACGAGGTCCGTTATATGGAAGACCTGCCGCCGTTGGGTCTGGGCTACATCAAACTGGGCCTGCAAGATGTGCTGTACAATCCCAAAACAGGACAGCTGTTCACCCCGAACACCGGCAAAACCCGGAATATCAACCGGCAGGTATTGCCCGGCGGACGGCCGGATGATATAATGGAAAAAAGAGCAAACCCGTATCATGACCCGAAGACCGGAAGATTTTCCAGTAAAAGCGGTTTGAGGGGAAAAACAAAATATGCCCCGACAATCAGCGATAAAAAGCCTTCCGGAGTGAAGATGAGCAAAAAGAAATATACAGAGCTGTCCGGAAAAGTGGCCACGGCGCACCCGGAATGGACTGGTGGCAAACATGAGTTTTTTGATTCGAACTGGGGCTATACTCTGACGGTAAATGATTTTGGAGACTACACTTTCAACAAAAAATACAAACTTAAATAAGGCGGTGTGAGAATGACTGCAGTTACAGATTATCAGAAACTTTTAAAGGAAAAATACGGTGCAAAATATGAGGGTAAAGAGTTCTACTCGTATGTATTTCTGGCGCCGGAACAGTACGGAGTTGAAGATGATGTTATCAGATTTATCAAAAATAATCCTGGTGCAGAGTTTGAAAGTCTGGTAGCTTTTGTTGACACCGTTATTCCTGATATTGAGGTTGTAGACGAAGAAGTGGAAGATGAAGAGTTTGACGAATGATAAAAACTGAATAATTAAAGCGTTATGAGAAATCATAACGCTTTTTTTATACCACTTTTCCGAAAGGGGGTGAAAAATTGAAAATAGAAATCAGAGCACAGGAGGTCAATATCTCCGGCTATGTCAACGCCACCGGCAAGCCCAGCAATCCGGTGATAACGCCCCACGGCAAAGTTATCGAGGTGATACGGCCGCACGCTTTTGAAAAGGCGCTGGACAGAAATGGTGACATCAGCCTGACGCTGGACCATGACTCCACCCATATATATGCCAACACAAAAGACGGCTCGCTGTTGCTATACGAAGACCCGATAGGTCTGCACGCAGATGTGACCATCACTGACCCGGACCTTATATCACTGGCAAAACAGGGCAAAATCAAAGGCTGGTCTTTCGGTATGTACAATGTGAAGGACAGCATGGAAGAGCGCCGGGAGGGCCTGTCGGTACGCACAATAACCGATATGGATATAGACCACATCACTTTGGTGGTCAACAAATGTCCGGTGTACAGCGCCATGAGCGTGGAGGTCAGGGCAGGCGAAGAAAAAGAAATTGAAACCCGCCGGCTGAATATAAAACCACAGCTGGCATTCCGCTATGACAACTCAGCTTACATACAAAGGCTGAACAAAATAAAAAGAGAGGTAAACAAATGACTTTAAAAGCACTTACAGAAAAAAGAGAACAGCTGCAGGCTGAAATGGAGCAGCTTTTAAACACCGCCGAAGTTGAACAGCGCGCCATGAGCGAAGAGGAAACAGCCCGCTTTGACGCGCTGGAAACAGAAATAAGGGCGGTTGACCGGACTCTGGAACGCGCAGAGAAAGCCAGAAAAGCAGATATAAAATTGCCCGCCGGTGAAACTGTTGAAGAAAGGGCAAAAGCAGAAAGCGATATGTTCAGCGATTACATCAAAGGCAAAAAGACCGAAAACCGCGCCTCACTCACAGAAGGCGAACACGGCGGTATAGTTCCGCTGACTGTGGCCAACCGTATCATTGAACGGGTCAAAGCCCAGGTTCCGTTTTTCACATACGCCGATTTGGCTGAAACAAAGGGGAAATACTCTATCCCTGTTTACGAAGAGGACGGGGAAAACGCCATTGTGGCCGACTATGTGACAGAAGGCGCCGCCCTTACGGACAATATCGGAAAAATCAAAACAATTGATTTGAACGGTTATGTAATCGGCGGCCTTTCCCTGGTGGGACAGAAGCTGATTACCAACACAGATGTCAATGTGACAGATTTTGTCGTCAGAAAGATGTCCGAAGCCATTGCGGCCAAACTGAACACCGAGTTTACATCCGGCTCCGCCAAAATCAAGGGCATATTGGAGGCCAAAAACATAATTACTGCGGCTGCACAGGCGGCGGTCACATACGATGAGCTTGTGAGCCTCCGCCAGAAAATTCCCCAGAGATACCGCACCAACGGCGTATGGATTATGCACCCGGACACCTATGCGGCAATTTTGAAACTGAAAAATGATATGGGCGAGCCGTATTTTAAAATCGGTGAGAAAATACTGAACTCAGATGTTATCGAGTCAGAGGATATGCCCTTACTGGCTGCGGGCAATAAGGCGATAATTTTCGCTGACCTGTCCGGTTACAGCATCAAGGGTGCCAAGGCAGTGGAGGTGCAGGTACTGCGCGAAAGATTTGCCGAAAAATATATGCTTGGCATAATGGGATTTGCCGAGTACGACGGCGCCATCAGCAACCAGCAGAAATTTGCCGTTTTGCAGATGCACACCTGATAAGGAGGCATTATGAGGTATAAAGCACTTGTGAGCTTTTGCGGCCCGCTTACCATGAGCCGCGGACAGGAAAGAGAACTGGACGAAAAACAGGCGGAAAATCTTGTAAAATGCGGCTATCTCTGGCCTGTATATTTGGCGGCGGCTCCGGAACCGGAGAAAACACCGGAGCCGGAAGAGATTACCGAGCAGGAAGAGACTTCCGA
>CASFSP010000143.1 GCA_949297385.1 uncultured Oscillospiraceae bacterium | reverse complement strand
GGATATACGGCGATTTTGAGATATACGGTGACGGCATATACTCTGCCAGCGTTTTGTTTGACGGACAGACCGTGGATGAGAACATCCCGGTCGATGACGACGGAAAGTTCATGATTGAATGTGACTGCGGTGAGGGATTATATACTGTGATTATCTCTCAGCGGATAGGTGATGACTTTGACAGCTATTCCCTGGACATATATAATGGCGATTTTCAGCTGGCGGGTTACAGCAATCTGGACGGGCGAACATTGATGATAAAACAGATAAAAAAATACGACCGGGATGTGGCAAAGCTTTCGCTTAAAGATGCATATATGATAAAAGACCTTGTCAGGAAACCGCTTTCACAAGTTGATACAGACGAGCTGTACTTCTGGGATAAAATTTTTGAAAACCTGGACGAAAGCTTTTGCGCATATACAGGCGATTTTGGCGTTGTAACCTATAAGTTCAACAGGCTGGGAAAGGTCATCATAATATTTTCACCGTGCGGACAGGTGCTGATAAATGCTGTGGGAGAAGAGGGGGAATACGAACCGCTTATCTACAACACAGACCGAAAGTGGCTGCTGACTGACCGGAGTCGACTGACGAAAAGAGAAAAAATAACATCGGTAATTCCTGTTGACGATGATATTTATGAAATACAGGTAGAGATAAGGAGATAAAAATGGGTATTGATATTTTAAAAGCTTCAAAAAACATAACCAGAAAATATGCTGATTATTTGAAAACTATATTCCGTATAGATGATGAGAAGTACCGCAGTCTTTTTGAAAAACAGATAGCTGACGGAAACCGGTTTGCCAAAGGCCCGTATATTGATGTGGTGGACTCGTTCCGGTCAGGCGCCGATATGACGGAACTGGTCAAAGAAGGAGTTGTACACCGCGACACAGCGGCATTTGCACCGAAAAGTCTTTATAAACACCAGGAGCAGGCAATAAGAAAAGCAGCGGCCGGCAAAAACATAGTTGTATCTACCGGTACAGGTTCCGGTAAGACAGAAAGCTTTTTACTGCCAATACTCAATCACCTTATGCAGGAAAAGGAAAACGGTACACTGACACCCGGTGTACGCGCGCTGATAATCTACCCGATGAACGCGCTGGCCAATGACCAGACTAAACACCTGAGGGAACTGCTTGCCGGACCAGGAATAACATTTGGCTCCTATACCGGCCAGACAAAAGAAACAGAGAGTGAAGCCCAAAGAAAATATCACGAACTTAACAATACTGACGATGGAAAAAAAGATCCGTTGAAAAATGAACTTATCAGCCGTGAAAGGATGAGGTTGTCTCCTCCGCATATACTTATTACAAACTATTCCATGCTGGAATATCTTCTGATAAGACCGAAGGATAACAGCCTTTTTGACGGCGAGCACGGCACAAATTTGAGGTTTGTAGTATTGGATGAAGCTCATACTTATGCCGGTTCCACCGGTATTGAGGTGTCTATGTTGCTGCGCCGACTGAAATCTTCTCTCAATAATGACAAAATTCAGTTTATTCTTACCAGTGCTACACTGGGGGGTGGAGATGACAATGAGCAAGCCGCCCGGTTTGCGCAAAATTTGTGCTCGGCAAAATTTTATCCAGAGGATGTTATAAGGGCAGAAAGGATAAAACTTGACCGCAGCAACATAAAACACTCTTTTGGTCCGCAGGATTTTAAACGGATTTACGATATTGCCACGGCAGGCTATCCTGAGGAAAAGACGGTGCGCTTGTTGCAGGACTACACCGGAGACTATACTGATTCAGCTGACAGCGGCGAATACTTGTTCAGATTTCTGTCACAGGACGGAACTTTCTGGAAGGTAAAAGATTTCCTTGCCAGCCCTAAAACAGTCAAAAATGTGTGCCGATATATGAACTGGAATGAAGATGAATTTGCTGATTTTGTAAATCTTGCAAGCCTCGCCAATTCCAGAGGGAAAAAGGCCTTTGATGCCAGATATCATATGTTTCTGCGCGCAGCAGACGGAGTATTTATAACGCTGGGCGACCGGCCGGATCTCTCCCTGACAAGGCAGACGGTAAAATATGTGGGTGATATTCCTTACAGATATTTTGAGGCGGCAGTGTGCAGTCAGTGTCACGCCATATATCTGCTGGGCAGAATAGACGGGGATTATCTGGTACAGGCTTCAAATACATCATCTGAAAATATAACTTCTGCTTTTCTTTTGACGGAAGGAGACGGACGGGAGGCCATACGGAACCTGGGCGATGATGATAAAGACAGTGCAGTTTACAGGCTTTGTCCCCATTGCGGTTTTATACAGAGGGCAAACAGAAAAAATAAAACTGACTGCGGCCATGATCCCAAGGATATGATAACGGTCATCAAAGCCCGGGCCAGTGTCGCCAGCAATAGAGTGGTGCACTGCATCAGCTGCGGCGGCCAGAACAACAGGGGGATATTGCGTGCGTTTTTCTCAGGTCAGGAAGCGGTTACCAGTGTGCTGGGCACTGCGCTGTACGGTGAACTTTGCAGTGCAGAAAACCGGCCTGCTCCGACGGCAGAAATAAAGTCAGCTATGGATTTTGAAGACCTGGAAGATTTTGACGATTTTTTTAATATTGATGCGGAAACTCCATCTCATGCAGTGCGAAATAACGGACACCAGTTTATCGCTTTTTCTGACAGCAGGCAGGCGGCAGCTTATTTTGCAACCTATTTTTCAGAAACATATAAAGGCTATCTTTACAGCCGAGTAATAAGAAAAAACATTTTGCGGCTGAAACCCGAAGGCCTCAGCCTGGAGAGGTTTGCAGAAAATGTAGAGTCCGATATGGAAAAATACAAGGTGGCCGATAAGGAAGAGGCCCAAAAACAGGCATGGATGGGAATACTGCGCGAGCTGATATCCTGTAATTCCAGAAATTCACTGATTGGCATGGGATTGATGGGCGTTGACTTTACCGATGATATAAAATTTCCGGGTATTAAAAAATACGAACTTACACGGGACGAGATGAAAGCTATATGCCTCAATATACTGCCGTCATTTATGTCGGACAATGCCATTACTGAACCTGATGGAGTTCAGTTTACCGATGCGGACAGGGAATTTTATTCCAATAACGGCGCGCGCAGTTGTTATGTGCTTTTGAAAAATGAAACAGATAAAAATTATGTGCAGTCATTTCTTCCGATAAAAAGTTCAAACAAGAGGCTAGATTATATACGCAAGATACTCTGTGCCAAAGGGTTGGAAAATGATGAGGAGAGCTGTAAGGTGTTCCTGAAAGGCTTGTGGAGCATTTTCACCAGCCGAAACACAAATATACTGATACCCACAGGCAGGGATGGATACAGGCTTAATATCGGCAAACTGAAAATAGTAAACCCACAGCAGATATACATATGTTCCAGATGTCACCGATTTATCTACGGCAATGTGGGCGATATCTGTCCGGCTAACAAATGCGATGGCCATCTGATACAGGCAAATCCGGATACGGAAAATGCAGGCAACCATTACTACGAGCTGTACAATTCGATGGAAATTGTGCCGCTGAATGTAAGGGAACATACCGCACAGCTGACCAGTGAAGAAGCTTATAAACTGCAGAAGGAGTTCACTCAGAAAGAAGTGGATGTGCTCAGCTGTTCCACGACATTTGAAATGGGTGTAAACCTGGGCAGCCTTGAAACGGTGTTTATGCGCAATATGCCGCCGTCAGTAGCAAACTATGTACAGCGTGCCGGCCGTGCTGGCAGAAGTCTGCGTTCCGCTGCTTTTGCCCTGACATTCTGCAATAAATCCAGCCATGATTTCACATACTTTAATGACCCGGTACGGATGATAAAAGGACAGATAAAGCCGCCGATGTTCAAAACAGATAATGCGAAAATTGCCATAAGACATCTGTACGCCAGTGCTATTGCGTTCTTTTTCAAGCAAAATCCCACCTATTTTGGCAAAGTGAGCCTGATGTTTGGAGAAAATGCTGACGGAGACGGCTATGACAGGTTGAAAAGCTACCTTGAAAGCAAGCCGGAAGATCTGAAAAAGTATCTGTTGGACGCATTTTCTGACGAGATGGTAAAACAATTGAAAATAGAGGACTTTGGCTGGACAGGCTGGCTGTTTGACGACCCAAACCCGGCTTACCCTAACCTGAAACAGGTTTACCGGGATTATATCGAAGAGATTACAAGCCTGTCAAAATATTATGATGAGCAGGAGAATAAACTGAGCGTTTCCAACAGCAGGGAGAAAAGCAGAATATTGGGCGAATTAAGTGCGCTGAACAGAAGGAAGGCAACATATACCGATGAAAATATCCTCACATTTCTGTCCCGTGGCAACATAATGCCGAAATACGGATTTCCGGTAGATACAGTAAATCTCAGCATGTCATACAATCAGAATGATGATAAAGTTTTGCCGGTTGATCTTTCGAGGGATCTGTCTATGGCATTGTCTGAATACGCGCCCGGTTGTCAGGTCGTTGCAGACGGCAAACTTATCACCAGCCGTTACATACGCAAACCACGCGACCAAAGCTGGCGTATATATGATTACTGCGAGTGTGATCACTGCCACACGCTGAATGTCAGACTGCATATAGGCAACCGGTCACAGCTTGACAGATGCAGCACATGCGGCGCTGAATTTAAAAAAGGCAGTGTAAAAACATTTATAGTTCCGCAGTTCGGCTTTATTGCTGAAAATGATATAAAAACTCCCGGATTGATAAAACCGGAAAAAACATACCGCAGTGAAGCCGTTATGGTCAGCCGCGGCGACAGAATGTATTCGGGAGACTGCACTGCCGGTTTACTTAAAATAAATTACACAGGCGTGGAAAACGGTGAGATGGCTATACTCAACACCACAGATTTCCATGTATGCCCGGCCTGCGGTTATGCAGTAGCG
>CASFSP010000142.1 GCA_949297385.1 uncultured Oscillospiraceae bacterium | reverse complement strand
CGCTGTCCATAGAGTCAGCATTGGCACACGCGACAACATGGCCGCCGTTTATCACTATCCATCCATTGGAGTCTATTCCGTCACCTTCGTCACCCAGCCGGCTGCAAGCCATAATCCGGCCGTCGTTTACAGTTATTACACTGACACCGTCTTCCCCTGCGTTCAGCGCGTCGTCACCGGAAGTTATATTCAATGTGCCCCCATTTATGCTCATATGCAAAGAGGTTTCCAATCCTTCGTTGTCAGCAGTGAGGTTTAGAACACCGTCACCGGACACATTGAAGCTGACAAGGGATTCTATTGCCGCGTCATACTTGTGCAGTTTTTCCTGTGTTCTCTCTTTATATATCTTTGCCACATGGCTGCCGTTTATGTTATTTTCGCTGTCCCGTGCCAGAATCAGGTTGAATCCGGCAGAAGAGATATCCACATCCCTGGAAGCAGAGGATATGTCATAGCTGCCGCACTCGTAAGCATTGTAGCATATTATAGCCGGAGCCACCGTGCAGGTCAGGTCCACATTGCCCAAAGTCAGGTTTACCACTGCGCTGCTGTCCCGGCCGCTGTCCCGGCCCAGGTCTATGGCAATCTGTCCCCGGGACAGGCTGCCGCTGACAGTGTAGTTTCCGGGCTGGGTTATAGTTATAACCTGGTGAGAGTCTGCCTCCTGCCGGCCGTGGGCTTCTTCGGCGCTGCCTTCACCGTAGTCCCGGCCCTGGCCTTCCCGATAATATACTATGTCATTTGACAAGCTCACACCGCCTACCGACCCTTCCGTCAGACTTTGTCCGTCCACCGTAATCTGCCGGTCTGACAGCTGTATATAAACAACATCAGACACCGGCCGCTGCTCTTGGGCGCATCCTGCAACAGCAGCTGCCATGCAAAACATCATGACAGCAGTAAATATCTTTTTCACTGTTCATTCTCCAAAGTAATATTTGGGCTTTTACCCATGAAAATATTATAGTCAGCCACAATGAAGATTGGGTGAATTTCATCTGAAAATCATCTAAATCATTCTGAAAGAAAACAAAAGGCGGCAAATGCCGCCTGTCATAACCATATCAGAAATGCTGTCCGTCTTCATAGTAAGAGGAATAGTCGAATATATGAAAACTTATCTGACTTCCGGTGTATCCCAGCCCTTTAAAGTAATCATTCAGCAGCCGTGCCACTGAATCCTGCACTTCCTGCGGGCGCTCAAACCACCACACCTGAACCACCGGCCAGTGAGAGATTTTTCCGCTTTCATCATAAAAATCTGACTGTATGTGATCAAATACAAACCAGTCAGAAGGGCACTGGCATATTTTGCCCAGCTTCCGGCAGCAATCCACGCTCATTTTTTCAGCCTGCCGGCTGCTGATACCTTTTACAATAATCTGTGGCATAAAATTCTCCTTTTAATTATACTAAATGTTATTTTCTTTCAAATTTTTACATTCTTCGCCGATTACGGGAAATATTTTTCTTATGGATTCCTGTCTGAGATGCAGACCATCCATAAAGTCAATGTTTGTCAGATCCAGCGCATAGGGGTTGTAAGAGCCGTAAAGAGGTATACCATATTTTTCTGCCACACCTTTCAGATATACTTCCACATCAAAAAGTCCATGGTAAGTATCATAGTCAGACAGGGCCGCTTCGATGATGTACGGATGGTAGGGCGGAAGATAAAATATTATATCTATTCCTTTACCTTGCAAGTATTCTATAAATTTTTCAAACTGCCGTGTGTACTCTTCACTCAGCTCCGGAAAATTTTCCAGTCTCAGCAACGGCATGTTCGCCGTGGTCAGGGCGTCCCAGTCCGCCACCTGCTGATCGCGGGTGCGGAAATACACATCATAAATTATCGAACCGTCAGGGCATTTGATGACCTCGTTCTGGTTGTATATCTCGTCTTTTGATACCGGCTGCGGAGAAACTTCGGCGCTTTTATCTTTGAAATAATAGGCTACACTGCCCTGAAAATAGCTGGGGTCGATAAGAGCCAGATATTTTTCATAGGGATTATCTTTTTCGTATTGATGATTTTCAAAGCCCAATTCTTCACCGATAAACTGAAAGTACAGCTCTTTATCGCTGCGCTTATCTATATTTTCACTGCCGTCGTTGAATATCCATGGGTCTATGCCCATGACAAAAATCTCCGGTTCCTTTTCTTCTTTGGAAAATATATAGTAACTGGTGAAAAAATCATACACATCTGCACCCACATTGCCGGCGTTGTAAAGGGTCTTTCCTTCGGCAAAAGACGAATCTATAAGCATCGAACGGGATGACCCGTTTATCAGTATCTGAGGCCGGTTTTCCACATTTTTTGCATAGGCTTCATTCAGTGCGCGCCCGTCCAGCCTTTCATATCCGCCGATATATTCTCCTGCCAGCATATATTCACTGGCCCGTCTTTCAAACCCGGCACCCCAGAACAGCCCCGACGGGTCCACACGATAGGATACATACATCATCACAGCCAGCAGCGGGATAAACATTGCAAGTTTTAACACAAGTTTCAGCATTACCTATCCCCCCTAAAACTGAAAATAAATAAACTGACTTTGGCCGAAATAGCCAAAAAGTGCAATAAGAATTATAACCGAGTAATAGAATGCCCACCTGACAGGCCATGGGCATTT
>CASFSP010000141.1 GCA_949297385.1 uncultured Oscillospiraceae bacterium | reverse complement strand
GCCCAGCCGTTTTTGTCAAAAAAACCCATGGGGGTAAGCATGCTTGCTATATACCCGGGAGTAAACAGGCTTCCTATATCAGAAAAGAGGTTTTTTATCACATATATCGCATCAGTCATGCTGTTTGCACGGAAAAAAATCCATGAAAAGTCTATAAGTACAAATGTTACCAAAGCATTGAAAATTCTTCGGTACAGCGGAGGCTGATCTACCGGCTGTCCGTTTTTCTGCCGTTGCCTGATCCGTCTTTGCTTTTTCCCGAAAAGCAGTCTTTCACATACATTATACAGCCCGTTCAAGGCTCCCCACACCACAAAAGTATATGCCGCGCCGTGCCACAGGCCACTGATAAGAAATGTTATCATTATGTTGACATAAGTCCTCACTTCACCTCTGCGGGAGCCGCCCAGAGGGATGTATATATAATCCATAAACCAGCCGGACAATGATATGTGCCATCTGCGCCAGAAATCGACCACATTCTGTGCAAAATACGGGTGGTAAAAATTGCGCATCAGCTTAAAGCCCAGCACATTGGCCGCACCGATGGCGATATCCGAATAGCCGGAAAAGTCGCAATATATCTGAAAAGCAAACAACACCGTCGCCAATACCAGCTGTATGCCGGTATAATTTGTCACATCGTTGTACACGGCGTTCACCAGCAAAGCCGCAGTGTCTGCCACCGCCAGCTTTTTGAAAAAGCCCCAGGCCATCATAACCAGTCCGTCGGTCACGCGGTCATAATCAAACTTATATGTCTTTTTAAGCTGCGGCAAAAAATTGGTACTTCTTTCAATAGGGCCTGCCACCAGCTGCGGAAAAAAGCTGACAAACAGCGCGTAGTCCAGGAAGTTGGTTTCCTTTTTTGTTTTGCCGTTATACACATCAATGCAGTACCCCAAAGACTGAAATGTATAAAAGGAAATACCCACCACTGCCAGCATGTTGTTGTTTTTGGCAATGGAAAGGGAAGGAAACAGTTCCAGCAGAGTTTCCACAAAAAAGTTAAAATATTTAAAATAAAATAAAATTGCTATATTTATGATTATATTAACAGCAAGATACAGCTTTTTTCTTTTCTGGCTGCGGGCAGAATCTATCAGCAGACCGCACAAAAATGTGCTTATGGTGCTGAACAATATCAGCAGCGCATAAACCGGCTGCCATGACATGTAAAAATAATAACTTGCTATCAGCAGCCACAGGTTTTTGACTCTGGCGGGTATGACAAAATACCCCAGCACCACAACCGGAAAAAATATTAGAAAGCTTACAGAATTAAACAGCATTGTCTGGCTCCTTTGCCGGAAGTATTATTTTTCTTTTTCGGCCAGTTTTTCTTCCAGCCGTCTTATTCGTTTTTCCAGCAAAGCGTTGGCCTGAGCCAGGCGCTTGATTTTTTTCGAAAATCCTGAAATCACCGCCGATACAGACAAAAGTATCAGCAGAATAAATATTATCTGCGTAAGAAAAACAAAGTTTACCGGGTTTATTACCCTTGTGATGTCCCCCAAAATGAAAACCAGCTGCGGCCATATGGAAAAGACTATCATTGTAAAGGAAAAGCCCAGCCATATTATGGAATATTTTACTTCCATCTTGTTGTTTTTTATCAGCCGCACTATCATGCCGAACAGCACAAATGCACCCAGTATAAGCAGGTACTGCAATCTCATTTCCTGCAACAAGAACATATCACTTTACCGCCTTTCCGGAGGCCTGTATTCTGTGCACAATCAGCGACAGGCAAACCTTTATCATATAGTAGGCGCTTTTAAGACTGCGTATAGATGACACGCCGCCCTGCCTTTCCTCCATTTTTACCGGCACCTCACGCACGGCAAATCCGTTTAAAATACAGCTGATAATAGCTTCCGGCTCCGGATAGTCATCAGCATAATTGTCGGCAAAAAACTCTATCAGCTTTTTGTCGCAGGCGCGATAACCGCTGGTAACATCCTTTACTTTATGGCCGGTCAGCACAAAAATCAGCGTGGATATTATATTTATACCCAGCCTGCGCATAAAGGATGACTGAAAGCCTTCCTTGTTTATAAAACGGGAACCTATGCACATATCAGCACTGCCATCCATTATCGGCCGGCACACATCCCGGAGATACCGTGGATTGTGCTGTCCGTCGCCATCCATCTGGACGGCTATATCATAGCCATTGTCCCTGGCATACATATATCCGGCCTGAACAGTGGCGCCGATGCCCAGGTTTATGGGGTTGGACAAAAAGTTTATCCCATTCCGTCTTAATATTTCCAGACTGGCGTCGGTTGAACAGTCATTGATCACCAGGTAATCTGCCCATGGGGCGTTTTCTTTAAGTGCCGCCACAGTTTTCTCAATATTTTCCTGTTCGTTGTAACAGGGAATTATTACAAGTGTCTTCAAAAGCTATCCTCCGTCAGCTAAAAATAAAATCCGTCAGCCGGTCAAGTACCTTTTCCCTGCTGTGGTATTTTAAATGGTACGCTTTGGCATTGCGTCCCAGTTCAGCCCTTTCTTCATTGGTCATGCTGTACATTTTTTTAATATTCCGGTACAGCGCCCGGCTGTCACCGGAAGGCCCGGTCAGGCCGCAGCCGGCCTTTTCCACCACAAAACTGCCCTCGCCGTCTATGCAGGTTATCACCGGACGGCCTGCGGCCATGTAGCCGGTCACCTTTGCCGGTATGGTCAGGCCCAGATCTTCGCTTTTGGCCAGCGGTGCAAACAGACAGTCGGCCAGGGTGTGATATATGGGCATATCCGCCGGCGGCTTTGAGCCCAAAAAGTCAAAATACTGCTCCACTCCACAGCGGTGTACATAATCTTCTATATCTTTGCGGGACATACCGTCGCCCACAATAATAAATTTTATATCATTTATACCGTCATTTTTCAGCAGGACAGCAGCGTCAACAGCCACTTCCAGGTTCTGCGCCGGGCTGATGTTGCCGGCGTAGACTATTTTGAAAAAGCCAGTGTATTTGCTTTCCAGCTCTTCGCTGTGTATTTCCTGCTCGTAAAAAGATTCGCAGTAATGGGGTATCACCGCAACACAGCTGTCGTCCTTGCCGGTTATTTTGACCAGCGTATCTTTTAATGAAGGGGACATGGCCACCAGCTTTTCGCATTTTTTGTAATGCCAGTGGCTGGTGGATTTCAAAATCCGCCTTAAAAATTTGTTTTTAACCTTTAAAACCGAATACAGGTTTTCCGGCCACAGATCCAGCACATAGGTTGTCAGCGGAATTTTTCTCAGCTTTGATGCCACAATAGCCGGAAATATCATATACACCGGGCTGGTTTCATAGCAAAAAATCCGGTCGTAATTGTTTTTCAGCAGTCCCAGCACCCTGAAAGAGGCAAAAAACGGAAAGGATACATAATTTAAAAATATCCTTAAATTGCTGTTGCCCTTGCGTGTTATCTCCCAGGCGCGGTATATATTCACATTTTCATGGCGCTGTTTTGTGTTTTTGAACAGGCCGTAGCCGTCAGGCACAATGCCGTTGGGATAGTTGGGTATGCCGCACAGCACATCCACCTCTATATCCCTTTGGGCAAAGCCGGCGGCTATATCGCTTATCCTGAAATTTTCCGGCCAGTAATGCTGGCTTACAATCAAAATTTTCTTTTTCACGGTTTTGTCCTGTTATCAGTATTTTCTCCACACCATTTTGTTTACAACGCCGGTGTAGCTCTGTATTATTTTGACCACCTTTGTGGATACATTTTCTTCCACATAGTCCGGCACCGGTATGCCCCAGTCGCCGGCTTCGTTCATGGCCACTGCGGTGTCCACCGCCTGCAAAACCTGATCTGTGGTTATGCCGGCCAACACAAAGTTGCCCTTGTCCAGCGCTTCCGGCCTTTCGGTGGAAGTCCTGATACAAACTGCCGGGAACGGGTTGCCCACCGACAGGAAAAAGCTGCTTTCCTCCGGCAGTGTGCCGCTGTCGGACACCACGGCAAAAGCGTTCATCTGCAAGTGGTTGTAATCGTGAAAGCCCAGAGGCTTGTTCTGCTTTACCCTTTTGTCAAAGACAAAGTTTCTCTGCTTTATAAATTTGGCACTGCGCGGATGACAGGAGTAGAGTATGGGCATATCGTACTTTTCAGCCATGGCGTTTACCGCGTTCATCAGGCTGAAAAAGTTCTGTTCTGTGTCGATGTTTTCTTCCCTGTGGGCAGACAGCAGGATATACCTGCCTTTTTCCAGACCCAGCCTTTCCAGTATGTCGGAAGATTTTATCTGTTCCAGGTTGGCTTTCAGCACCTCAGCCATGGGGCTTCCGGTGACATAGGTTCTCTCTTTTGCGGTGCCTTCGCTGTTCAGGTATCTTCTGGCGTGTTCGGAATAACACAGGTTTACATCTGCGATGTGGTCCACTATTCTGCGGTTGGTTTCCTCCGGCAGGCATTCGTCAAAGCAACGGTTGCCGGCCTCCATGTGGAATATTGGTATATGCAGCCTTTTGGCACTGATTGCAGACAGGCAGGAGTTGGTGTCACCCAATATCAGCAGTGCGTCCGGCTTTACCTCGCACATCAGTTTATAAGATTTTGCAATTATGTTTCCGATAGTCCGGCCCAGGTCTTCACCTACGGAATCCAGGTAGTAATCCGGCGCGCGCAGGCCCAGGTCGTCAAAAAACACCTGGTTCAGCTCGTAGTCATAGTTCTGTCCGGTGTGCACCAGGACCTGGTCAAAATATTTATCGCATTTTTTTATCACCGCCGCCAGACGGATAATCTCCGGTCTGGTGCCGACGATGGTCATCAGTTTCAGTTTGCTCATCAGGTTAAACCTCTGTATAGTATGTGTCGGGGTTTTCCGGGTCAAATATCCGGCTGGACCAGAAAAGACATATCATCTTTTCGTCCCCGATGTTTTTTATGTTGTGTGTATAGCCCACAGGTATGTCCACCACAGTGGGTTCGTCACCGCTGACGGTATAGCTGACGGTTTCGCCGCTGACCATGTGGCGCAGGCTGATCTGCGCTTTGCCGCTGATGACAAAGAACTTTTCCACTTTGGTGTGGTGCCAGTGGTTGCCGCGGGTGATACCGGGTTTGGTGGTGGAAATAAAAATCTGTCCCATTTCCTTGCTTTTTATAAATTCGGACAGGAAGCCGCGGTTGTCCTCGTTCTTTTTCAGCTTATAGGAGAACTTGTCCCGGTCAAGATAGCTTAAAAATGTGCCGTACAAACGCTGTTTAAGCAGGCTGTCCAGCGCAGGCATAACCAGGTTTTCCCTGCTTTCCTTAAACCGGCAGATTGTATTGTACAATTTGCCCAGGGTTATGGTGTGCAGGGTGTCTATGTGATAAAAGCCTGTCCGGTATTTATCACTGTTTTCCATCAGACTGACAAACTTTGCCAGCACATCGTCGATGTAACACAGCGTAAGCATGTGGTTTTCGTCGCTGATTGTCACCGGCAGGTCATGGATGACATTGTACATGAAGGTGGCAACAACCGTATTGTAGTTGGGCTTTGACCATTTGCCGAAAACGCCGTACAGGCGGAATATAAACGCCTTGTTGTTTTCGTTGTTCAAAAACAGGTCCTCACCCATTTTTTTGCTTTTGCCGTAATCGTTGTCCAGCTGTGCCTGTATGGAAGATGACACAACCACAGGACAGCGGTTGCCCCGTTTTTTAAGGGTATCAATCAAAATGGCGGAAAAATCAGTATTGCCGCTGTAAAACTCCTGCGGGTCCAGCGGGCGGTTTACACCTGCCAGGTGGAACACAAAATCGCAGTCAGCGCAGTATTTTTCCAAATCCCGCTGTGTGCTGTCCCTGTCGTACAGATAAAGGTTGGTGTAACCGACCTGTTTCAGGTGTACTGTCAGGTTTTTGCCTATAAAACCGTTTGCGCCGGTGATGAGTATCTTTTTATTCTCCAAGTTTTGCCAGCTCCTCTTTGATATAGTCGGTGGTTTTCATCTTTGCTATTGTGCCGGCCACATCCAGTCTTTCGGTATTGTGGCTGGTGTACTGGTGCAGAAGTTTTTTCTCCGGGTCGCCGGTTACAAAATATTTGTCGTAGTTCAGATCGCGGTTGTCTGCCGGAACGCGGTAGTAGCCGCCCAGATCGATGGCTTTGGCACTTTCTTCCTCTGTCAGCAGTGTTTCATACAGTTTTTCACCGTGGCGCGCACCGATAATTTTTGTTCCGGTGTCACCGAACAGGGCCTGTGTGGCCTTGGCCAGGTCGCCTATGGTGCAGGCAGGGGATTTCTGTACAAACAAATCGCCGGCCTGTCCGTTGGTAAAGGCAAACACAACCAGGTCAACAGCTTCGTCCAGGTTCATCAGAAATCTGGTCATTTCCGGGTCGGTTATGGTTATGGGCTTGCCCTGTTTTATCTGTTCACGGAACAGCGGGATAACACTGCCGCGGCTGCACATTACATTGCCGTATCTGGTGCAGCATATCATGGTCTTGTCCGGGTCAACAGTGCGGGATTTGGCCACGATAACCTTTTCCATCATCGCTTTGGAAATACCCATGGCGTTTATCGGGTATGCGGCCTTGTCAGTAGACAGGCACACAACCTTTTTTACTCCGTGGTTTATGGCAGAAGTCAGCACATTTTCAGTGCCGATTACATTGGTCTTGACAGCCTCCATGGGGAAAAATTCGCAGGAAGGCACCTGTTTCAGTGCGGCGGCGTGGAAAATGTAGTCAACGCCGGGCATAACGGTGTTGACACTGTTGATATCCCTTACATCGCCGATGTAAAATTTTACCTTCTGGCTTTCTTCCGGGTACTGTAATTGCAGTTCGTGACGCATATCGTCCTGTTTTTTCTCATCACGGGAAAAAATTCTTATCTCCCCTATATCGGTGGTAAGAAAATGTTTCAGAACAGTGTTGCCAAAGCTGCCCGTACCGCCGGTAATCAAAAGAGTTTTGCCTTTAAACATATATTTTCCTCCAAGCTATACGCTTTTTTTGAACAAATTTATAGTTAAAATAATAATAAACTAATATATTTTAGCACATTTTGACGGATAATAAAAGTATATTGATAAAAATATTACAATTCGGATACAAAAATTTAAGATGAAAATTTATATAAATTGTGGTATATTTATATTATCAATTATTATTTTCCAAAGGAGACCTAATATTATGAGCGTACTGGAAAGATTTTTAAAGTACATTCAGATCGATTCGCCCTCTGACCCGAAAAGCGGCGTGACCCCCTCCACTGACATTCAGCTGAATGTGGCCAATGTGCTGGCCGAAGAGATGAATGAGATGGGGCTGGAAAATGTACACATCAAAGACGGCACCGTATACGGCATACTGCCTGCAAGCGCCGGATATGAAGACAAAACCTGCGTAGGTTTTATCGCCCATATGGATACCGCACCGGAGTTCAACGGTTTTGGCGTAAAACCGCAGATTATCGAAAATTACGACGGCGGCGATGTATTGCTGGCTGGCAGCGGACATACACTGTCAGTAAGTGAATTTCCGAATTTGGCTACACTGAAAGGCCAGACACTGATAACCACCGACGGCACCACCCTGCTGGGCGCTGACGACAAGGCCGGCATAGCAGAAATTATGGACGCAGTTGAAAAGGTTATAAAGGAAAATATTCCTCACGGAAAAATTGCCATAGCCTTTACGCCGGACGAAGAAATAGGCCGCGGTGTTGACCTGTTTGATGTACCGGGCTTTGGTGCGCAGCTGGCATACACTGTTGACGGCGGTGCTTACAACGGCATAACATATGAAAATTTCAACGCCGTATCTGCACTGGTACAGTTCAACGGCTACTCAATACATCCCGGCAGTGCCAAAGGCAAGATGGTAAACAGCCAGTACATGGCCTTTGAGTTCAACAGCCTGCTGCCAGCTTTTGACAAACCGGAGCATACAGAAGGTTTTGAAGGCTTTTTCCATCTGATAGAAACCATCGGTTCCACCGAAAAAACCACCCTGGAATACATAGTACGCGACCATGACGCCGACAAAATTCAGTGGCGCTGTGACTATATGAAGATGCTGGAAAAATTCATCAACGACAAGTACGGTGAAGGCAGCTGTGTGCTGACCCTGCGCGAGCAGTACAGAAACATGAAAGAAAAAATCATGCCTCATTTTGAGGTGGTTGAATATGCGCAGAATGCCATAAAGGCGCTTGGAGTCCGGCCAGTCAGTGAAGCTGCCAGAGGCGGCACAGACGGAGCAAGGCTTTGTTATATGGGTCTGCCCTGCCCCAACCTG
>CASFSP010000140.1 GCA_949297385.1 uncultured Oscillospiraceae bacterium | reverse complement strand
TCAGATGATCGAAGAAGTAAGAAGACAGTTCCGTACCATTCCCGGCATCCTGGAAGGTACAGGCAAACCTGACTATACATCTTGCGTAGGTATTTCCACCACAGCAGCTCTGAAAGAAATGCTGGTTCCCGGTATTATGGCTGTTGTTGCTCCTATCATTGTTGGTGTTCTGCTGGGTACAGAAGCTGTTGGCGGTATGCTGGCCGGTTCACTGGTAACAGGTGTTCTGATGGCCATCTTCATGTCCAACGCCGGCGGCGCATGGGACAACGCCAAGAAATACATCGAAAACGGCAACCATGGCGGCAAAGGCAGCGAAGCCCACAAAGCAGCTGTTGTAGGCGACACAGTTGGTGACCCGTTCAAAGATACATCCGGTCCTTCCATCAACATCCTCATCAAACTGATGACAATTGTTGCATTGGTATTCTGTGGTGTATTTTATGGTATAATCCTGTAATATCACAAAATTTAAAGCACCTCTTCGGAGGTGCTTTTTTGTTTTCAAGTAATATTAGGTATAAAGATTTGGTGATACAACTATTGACAAAATTCTTCTACGATTGTAGAATATAGATATACTACAAATGTAGAAAGGTGATTTTATGAAAGATGCGATCCGCCGACTGCCAGATGCTGAACAGGAGGTAATGCAGGCATTGTGGGCCTGTGAAATCCCGGCGTCCAGGCAGGATATAGAAAAAGTCCTGTTCAAAACACATACCATGGCCACAACTACACTTTTAACCTTGCTTGCAAGGCTGTGCGAAAAGGGCTTTGTAAAAAATGAAAAGGACGGCAGAAAAAGTATGTATACACCCCTTGTGTCCCAACAGGATTATTTGGCCGCCCGAAGCAAAAGCTTTTTTCAAAATCTTTGCGGCGGCAGTTTGTCTGTATTTGCCAATGCGCTGTGTGACAGTGGGCTGAGCAGGGAAGATATCGCCCAGCTCAGGGAATTGCTGGAAAGGGATGAGTTATGAGCAGTGAAGTATTTATGCGTGGCTTGTTTTCGCTTGTTTTTGCTTCAGTCTTTGCCTGGGTTGTTTTTGAAAGGTATGACAACGATATAGGCAGCGAGCTGACCGAAAAAGAAACCCAAAGGTATTTGCCTTATGTAAACGGTTCTTTGTTGCCACTTATTATTTTGCTAACGGTGGTCCTTTTTGCTGTCATGTTCGGTCCGATGCAGGCGGCGCAGGCAATGCTTTCTTTCTTCGGTACTTTTCTTCACATCAGCATTTATTATCTGATACTGGCCGCTTTCATTCCTTTTTTCAGAAAACATATCAGCGCCAGGGCTTGTGCAATGCTGTGGCTTATTCCTAACTATCTGTACATCTGTAATATGAGCTATATGGAACTGGATAAGCCATTACTGTGGCTATACATTCCAGGCGATATAATATGGATAATATTTGCTGTGTGGATGGCTGGTTTTGTTGCTTTGCTGGCTTTTAAGCTGGGCGAACATATGGCTTTCAGACACCGTTTGCTTCACAGTTCCCAGCCGGTTACAGACCAAAACACCCTTGTATTACTGGACAGCATTGTGAAGGAAGCAGGTATAAAAAAAGCAAAGTTCCGACTGGTGATTTCACCCGCGGCGAAAACGCCGTTGTCCATAGGAATGTTCAGGCGCACCATAAGGATTGTACTGCCACAGAGAAATTACACAATTCAGGAGCTGGAACTTATTTTTAAGCATGAGATTATTCATATATGCAGGGAAGATTCCTGGTCAAAATTTTTCATGACATTCTGTACAGCTATGTGCTGGTTCAATCCGCTTATGTGGAACGCGATGAAAAAAAGCGCCGAAGACCTGGAACTCAGCTGTGACGAAACGGTGTTGCTGGGGGCAGACGAAAAAACAAGAAAAGAGTATGCGACACTTATTTTGGATACTGCCGGTGACCAGCGCGGATTTACCACTTGCCTTTCTGCATCGGCCCAATCATTGCGATACAGGCTGAAAAGTATAACAAAACCTATAAAAAAATCCAGCGGTGCGCTGATAGTGGGCATTGTATTTTTTGCCATTTCAATGACCAGCGGATATGTGGCGCTGGCTTACAGCAGGGGAAGCGGAGCGCAGCTGATTTATGAAAACCAAGGCTTTGAACAATATTCTATCCACTCTGTTTCAAACCTTGAGGACGAGTACAACAGGGAATATGAGATGGTGGATGAGAATGCATTTCATCGCTATCTTTCAGACTTGCAGCTGTCGGATGTGGCCGGCAAT
>CASFSP010000139.1 GCA_949297385.1 uncultured Oscillospiraceae bacterium | reverse complement strand
TTGAAAAAAGCATATTGATTTTTTAAATACAGGGCGGGGCGCCGAAGGGGTTGCTCCGTCTTTTGTGATTATAGATAAGGATTTTTAAATGGCAAGATACATATCGCTGTATTCCGGCTCCTCCGGAAACTGCTCTGTCGTGGAGGAAAACGGAAAGTTTATAATAATAGACATGGGAAAATCCGCCAGGATAACCAACAGTGCACTGTCACGGCTGGGGCTGGAAATCAAAAATTTGCAGGGTATTTTGGTCAGCCATGAACATTCTGACCATATCAGCGGACTGAAAGTTTTTTTGAAAAACCTGCATGTACCGCTGTTTTCCGGCGCACCGACAAATGATTATCTGCGGGATAACGCCCTTGTCCCCGGACATATAGATGTACAGGATCTTAACTTTACAGGCACAAACATAGGTCCTTTCAATATACAGGGCTTTGAAACGCCCCACGATTCAGCCTGCTGTCTGGGTTTTAAAATCAGGACCGAAGGCGGCTCGTCCATGTCCATAGCCACAGACCTGGGGTTTGTAAATGAGGAGATACTGAAAAATTTAAGCGGTGTTGACCTGACTGTCATAGAGTCCAACTATGATGTAAATATGCTGAAATACGGCCCGTACCCCTACTATCTGAAAAGCAGGATATCTTCAAACCGCGGACACCTGAGCAATATACAATCCAGCCGGGCTACGCTGCGTCTGGTGGAAGACGGAGTAAAAAAGATACAGCTTTGCCATCTGTCGAACACCAACAACACCCCTCAGCTGGCGTTGGAGCGGATAAAAAATTCCGCGATGGAAAACGGCATATGTCTGCCGGAGGATGTGACCGTAAAGGTCAACCGCCGACATGAAGTTACCCGGCCTACGGAATTTTGATTACAAAAGGTATAATTTATGCAAAATATTACAATAATCGCCATGGGAAAAGTACAAAAGGGCTTTTTGTCCCGGGGCTGTGATGAATATATAAAGCGTTTAAAGCCTATGTGCGGTTTTAAACTGATAGAACTGGATGATGAAAACCTGCCGGAGAAAAATCTGAATGACAGCCTGATACAAAAGGCGCTGGACAAAGAGCGGACCAGAATTTTGGCGGCTGTCCCCAAGCAAAGTTATATAATAAGCCTGTGCATAGAGGGCAGGCAGATGTCCAGCCCGCAGTTTGCACAGCTGATAGAGCAAAAAGCCGGGGAAGGTTTTTCCAACCTGTGTTTTATCATCGGTTCCAGCCATGGGCTGAGCGAAAGGGTAAAGGCGGCCAGCCATCTGCGATTTTCTTTTTCACAGATGACTTTTCCTCACCAGCTGGCCAGGTTGATAGCGCTGGAGCAGATTTACCGTGCGCTATCCATAAACAGGGGCAGCAAATACCATAAATAATTTTATAAAATTAAAAGCAAGCCTTATGTGTAACGGCTTGCTTTTTTTGATTGTTTCGGCCAAAGTAGCTTTTGTATAGGGTATTTGACATATAAATTCGCTGAAATAAAGTTATAAATAGGTTATTTGCAATACAAATACGAGAGGAACTGCCGTAATATTCCTGAAAAAACAAACCGGCCTTTTGAGGCCGGTTATTTTTATGTGTAATGTCAGATAGCTTTACATACAGTCAAGGCTAAATTTCCATGTTTTTCCGTGCCCAGCCGCTGTCTGCAAGTATGGCGCGGCCGACGCCTATCAGGTCGGCTTTGCCCTCTTCCAACAGTTTTTCGCACTGCCGGCCGGAATGTACGCCGCCGGTGAGAATGACAGGTATTTTTACCCGCTGTTTTATCGGCTGTGTCATATCGGAAAAATATCCTGGGGTTTCGTCGCCGGGTTTGCGGTAGCTGCAAAAGCCGCCGGAAATGTCCAGCAGGTCAATGCCGGCTTTTTCCAGCATAACCGCCGCCTGTACCGCATCCCGGACGGTGCTGCCGCCTTCGGTATAATCACAGCCGCCCAGCCTTACGGCTATGGGAAAATCAGGCCCCACAGCCTCTCTTACAGCTCCCACTGTTTCCAGCAGGAAACGCAGTCGGTTTTCCATACAGTCTGCGCTGTATTCATCATCTCTCTTGTTGGTAAGGGGAGAGTAAAACTGATTAAGCAGATAGCCGTGGGCGCTGTGTATTTCCACTCCGTCAAAGCCGGCTTTTTTGACCCTCAGGGCGGCGTCGGCAAAGTCGCGGACAATCTGTTTTATCCGGTCTTTGTCCAGCCGCGAAGGCATATCATATTCTTTCTGCCTTCTGGGCATCATCACCCGGCTGGCACTTACAGGCACCATGCCGGTAACGGCAGTCAGCGCCGCACCGCCGGCATGGCTTATCTGAGCGAACACCGTGCAGGAGCATTGATGTATGCTGTCCGCAAGTGCTTTCATACCCGGCAGACAGTCATCACTTGCCACCGATAGCTGACCTTTGCCGGCCTTACCCTGTATGTTCACATAGCTGTGCTCGGTTATGACCAGGCCGATATGTCCGCCTTTGCACCTCTCGGTGTAAAAGTCAACATGCTGTTGGTTTACCAGTCCGTC
>CASFSP010000138.1 GCA_949297385.1 uncultured Oscillospiraceae bacterium | reverse complement strand
TCAAAATCATAGCCGGCCATATCTGCCGCAACTCTTGTTATCTCTTTATAAAAAATCGGCAGAACCTCCTGCTCGTTAAAGCAGGGGACAATTACAGAAATAGTCTTTGCCAACAAAGATCCCCCCTTTTCTGTCAGAGCTGTGCTTCCCCGTCCATGGCCAGTATGTTGAAATTATCCACGAACTCCTGAGCTGACAGCTCATTTATCAGCATATCCACCTTTTTGCTTCTGAACCGGACGACCACATCTGTCCGGTGTTTGCTTTTGCTGACTGACCTTATTTTATACCATTAAACAGTTTTTTTCAAAACCGGCTCAAGCTGAGTTTTAACATCGATATTGCCGCTGTTCAACACAATCGTGTACGGAGCTTTTCCGGCCGGCAAAAGATCCAGTCCAAACAGTATCATAGTAACAATAACAGAAAGTATCACAATGATTTCATACAAGCCGGCGCCGGCTATTATGCCCGCGCTTATTGACCAGAACAAAAATGTCAGGTCCAGGCTGCTTTTTACCGCATTTCTGAATCTAACTATGGACAAAGCGCCAACCTTGCCCAATGATATAACAATGCTTGACTGCATGGCAAGGACAATTCCGGCAGTTATAACAGGAAGAGTCGCCAGTGCGTTATTGAAATCCCCGGAATAAAAAGAAGTTTTTGTTTTCATTTTGTACACACAATAGATGTAAAAGCCTACTATGGTAGATATAATCATTGTGAGGACTATTTCAACAGTACCTATATCACTCCGAAACCCTTCCAGGAAAGAATTTTTTAAAATATCCTTAAAAGTCATAATAATCTCCTCTTAATGCAAGTCTTGAAAGATAATATTTGGAAAAAGCCGTCTGCACCAGGTTCATGTCGTTCAGTGCCCGGTGTATATATCCGGGCAAAAGCTCATCGTATTTTACCTCAAGAATATGGTTCGGGCTGTTCATCACCGGCACAGCATCTATGCTTTTGTCAAAAAGTTTTTCCGCCTTGACGCTGCACCTGATATTTTCATCAAAGGTCACCCTTACATTTCCAGCTTTTTCCACAAAAACCGTTCTGTCGTATTCAACAATCACTTTTGGCATTATATACTTTGTTTTTTTGTAAAGATACATAAGGTTAAAGGCATTGTCTTTTCCCAAACAGCAAAACGGGATATCTCTGCCCGCCGTCAGCTCATCGCACAGCCGTCGGCTTATATCCGATGAAACCTTTTTGGTCATACCATGGTCCTTATACTTTATCTCCAGCTTTATTTTGCTGTCATCAGCATTATAAACCCTTATCCTTACCTTTTGCCTATTGTCCAGCCCTGTCGCGTTCTCATTCATACAGCTGTCGTATATATCATCAAAATAGACGCTTCGTATATTATACCTGCCGTCTTTATCGGCGTTTTTATCATTTTTCATCAGGGCGCTGAGCCTGGATTTTATAACCCGGAGCTGTGCCCGTGTGCAAACATATTTCAGTTCATGCCTGTATTCCACAGTTCCCCTCCGTAATATTCATCCAGAAATTCTATCCTGTCCGCAAAAAAGGTTTTTAAAAGGCTTACAGATTCTTCCAAAGACATGGCGTCATCCCAGACAGCAAGTTCCCTGTTGTACGCCCCGCTGTTTTTCAGCAAGGCCGCATACTCGTCAATCCTGCCGTTTATATACGGCATATTGTAAAAGTTGTCCCTGAACAGACTGTATAATTCTTTGCATTCAAGCATTGTTGCATTATCATTTGCAAGAAAGTAATCATCCATTATCTCATCCGTTTCCGGAACAGGGACATCAAACTCGTACAACCGCATATTCTGCATACTTATATCCAAATCCCATGCGCTCCTGTACAGCACATAGCCTCCGGCACAGCGCATATCTTTTGGTTTTTGTATGTGTTGTCCCGCGCCAGTATCATTTCAACAAGCATCCCATGTTCAAAAGTACTTCCTTCGTCCCAGCTTATATTCGATACGGGCTTTCATACTCTTCAATGGACAAAAAGCGCATAATTTCCAGCGCATCTGCGGTTTTTCCATCCGGGGCTGATTCCAGTTCTATCTCAAGATTTTCGTTTCCGCCCCGTTCCAGTATCCGAAGCGCATCAT
>CASFSP010000137.1 GCA_949297385.1 uncultured Oscillospiraceae bacterium | reverse complement strand
TCTCATCACTGCTTAAATCCATAAGCAATGAGACAGAAAATATCCTGAAAACAGCAAATGCAATGGCATATATAGATGTACTGGCGGCCTTTTCACAGGTCAGCCGGAAAAACAACTATGTAAAACCGACTGTAACCGAAGGGGATAAACTTTACATAAAAGACGGCAGGCACCCGGTGGTTGAAGCCATGCAGAGGGAAGATATATTTATACCCAACGATGCACTGCTTGACTGTGACGGAAACAGGATAAACATAATAACCGGCCCGAACATGGCCGGCAAATCCACATTTATGCGACAGGTGGCAATAATTTGCATAATGGCGCAGATAGGCTGCTTTGTTCCGGCAAAGGTCGCCGAAATTCCAATATGCGACGCCATATTTACCAGAGTCGGCGCCTCTGATGACCTGGCCAGCGGCCGCAGTACCTTCATGGTGGAAATGAGCGAAGTCAGCGAGATATTGAAAAATGCCACATCAAGAAGCTTTGTTATCCTTGATGAAATCGGCAGGGGAACATCCACTTTCGACGGCATGAGCATTGCAAAAGCTGTGGTTGAATACATACATGACAAAAACAATATCGGTTGTAAAACATTGTTTGCCACCCATTATCATGAGCTTACTGAGATGGAAAGCAAAATGTACGGTGTTGTAAATTACAATATCGCTGTAAAAAAACGCGGCGATGACATCACATTTTTGCGTAAAATCGTGCGCGGCGGCGCCGATGACAGCTACGGCATACAGGTTGCAAAGCTGGCCGGCGTGCCGGAAAAGGTTATAGAACGCGCAAAGGATATTCTGCAAGAGCTGGTTTCCAATGCCGAAAAAGAGAAAATGGCGGTAAGACAGCTGTCCTTTGACGAAGGATTTTTGAATTACCGGCCGGTTGAGGAAAACGAAAAATCTTATGACGACCTGGTGAAAGAACTGGAAAAAGTGGATGTCAATGTGCTCACTCCCATAGAAGCACTGAATATTCTGAATAAATTGAAATCAATGTTATAAAGGCAGGTGAAAAAATGGCTGTTATAAATGTGCTGGACAAGCAGACGGCCGAGCTGATAGCCGCCGGTGAAGTGGTTGAAAGACCGGCGTCAGTGGTAAAAGAACTGGTGGAAAATTCCATAGATGCCAAAGCTGACAAAATACTTGTGGATATAGAGCGAGGCGGTGTAAAGAAAATACTGGTGCAGGACAACGGCAGCGGTATAGACGGGGAATATGTCAAAACCGCATTTATACGCCATGCCACCAGCAAGATAAAAAACAGTGATGACTTGCGGCATATTGCCAGCCTGGGCTTCAGGGGCGAGGCCCTGGCTTCCATAGCCAGCGTTTCCCATATAGACCTGATAACCAAAACAGAAATACAGGATTTTGCTGTTGAAATACAGCTTTCCGCAGGCCGGGAAACTTCCTTTGAGTTTAAGCCTTTTGTAACCGGTTCCAGATTTATTGTCAGGGATCTGTTTTATAACACTCCGGCCAGAATGAAATTTCTGAAAAAAGACGCTACCGAAGCCGGATATGTGCAGGACATTATCACAAACCTGGCGCTTTCAAAGCCGGATATTGCCTTTACATTTATAAAAGACGGAAAAGAAATTTTCTCAACTTTCGGTGACGGCAATCTGCTGAACACAGCGGCTTCACTGTTCGGCACCGAATATGCCCGGACTTTGATGCCGGTGGATTACTCTGACGGAAAATACAGCATAACCGGATTTACCTCCGCTCCCCACAGTTCCAGGCAGTCCAGAAATATGCAGTTTTCGTTCATAAATTCAAGATTTGTAAAAAATAAAACTGTCATTTCAGCCGTTGAACAGGCCTATAAGGGAACTGTAATGGTCGGAAAATTCCCGGGGTACATTTTAAACATTTCAATGCCTTTTGACTGTGTTGATGTAAATGTGCACCCGGCCAAAACAGAGGTAAGATTTGCAAACGATTCCGAAGTGTTTTCGGCTGTTTACAGGGCGATAAAACTGGCTGTCAGCGGGCAGGAAAAGCTGAAACAGTTCACTTTCAAAAATGAAACTGTTTACAAGGAAGAAAATAATGTAAAGCAACAGTCCTTTACAGATATTAAAGCACCTACTGAGAAATACATAGAGCCGCAATATCAAAGCTTTTCTTTACCGGATGCTTTAAAAATCAATGAAAAAGCTGATGAGTACATTGAAAAATATATTGCTCCTCAGATAAAGCCGGACCGAGACCGGTCAGATTATTTTGAAAGCAGTTCTTTTGTAAATTACAATTTATCTTCATCTGATTTTAACAAAAAAGACGAAGCTGAACGCCCGGAAACAGCCGAAGAAGCAGCACAAACAAACCGGACTGTGCAGGACACTTCATTTTTTGATATACCGGAAGAAGATGTACAGGTTATCGGCCAGATATTTTCCACTTATATTTTGTGCCAGATCGGGGAAGAAATGATTATCATAGACAAACATGCGGCACATGAAAGAATGTTGTATGAGCAACTGAAAGCCAACGCAAAATCCGAAAAACAGAGGTTGCTTGTTCCCGCTGCGGTGAAGTTGTCCGCCGAAGAAAAAAGCGCAGTTTTGGAAAATATCAGACTGCTGGAAGACCGGGGATTTGAAGTGGAAGATTTTGGCGGCGGAGTGATAGTCAGGGCAATTCCTATGTATATAACACAGGAAGACCCGCGGCGGCTGGTAAGCGAAATAGCTTATAACCTGTCCAACGGCCGGAAAGCCCGGATGAGCGAAAAAATGGACTGGATATTCCATTCTGTGGCATGCCGCAGCGCAATCAAAGCCGGCGACAAGGCGGAAATAACACGGCTGACCCGTCTTGTAAAAGACATACGCCAAAAACGCATCCCGCTTTATTGCCCCCATGGCAGACCGGTCATAATAACAATAAGCAAAAAGGAGATTGAAAAGCAGTTTGGCAGATAAGAAAAAAATTGTTGTAATCTGCGGCCCCACTGCCAGCGGTAAAACCGGCCTGGCACTGGAAATCGCAAAAAAGTTCGACGGGGAAATTATCTCTGCCGATTCCATGCAGATATACAAAGGTCTGGATATCGGTACAGCCAAGGCCACACGGCAGGAACAGCAGGTTGCCAGGCACCACCTTGTTGACATACTGTCCCCGGAACAGCCATACAACGCACAGTTGTTTGTACAGATGGCTTCCCGGGCCATTGAAGAAATATCTTCCCGTGAAAAACTGCCGATTATAGCAGGCGGAACCGGACTTTATATCGAAAGCCTTTTAAACGGAATAAAGTTTTCCCGGCAGCCGGACAATACCGCTGTAAAGGAAAAAATCCAAAAAATTTATGAAGAAAAGGGCGGACGGTACCTGTACTCACTTTTACAGGAAATTGACCCGGATTACGCCGCAAAGGTACATCCCAACAATGTAATCCGTGTTATGCGTGCCATTGAAATTTATCACCTGACTGGTCACAATATGTCTTATCAGATTGCCAATTCCAGACCGACTCATAAACCTTATGACAGCCTGATTATAGGGCTTGGCTTTAAAGACAGAAATAAATTATACGAAAACATAAACAGACGAGTGGACATCATGATAAGCCTGGGTATTTTGCCGGAAGCCGAATATGTCTACAAAAACAAAGATAAATTCAAAACTTGTGTCAACGCCATAGGTTACAAGGAGTTTTTCGGATATTTTGATGGCACCTCCACACTGGAAGAATGTGTGGAAAAGCTGAAACAGGCTTCCAGAAACTATGCAAAAAGGCAAATGACCTGGTTTAACCGCATGGATGATGTAAACTGGCTGTTCGCAGATGAAACAGACTGCAGGCAGGCGGCTGTTGATATGGTAAATCAATTTACAGGGAGGTGTGTAAATGGAAAGTCAGAAAACCGGTGAAAGGCCGGCGCGCCGAAAGAAAAAGACAAACTGGCTTCCGTTTATCGCCGTTGGTATTCTGCTTTACACAGCGTTGCAGATATATTTGATGAACACCAACAGTGTGGATACTGTCAAGGCTGTGGAAGGTTATATAAATGACAGTATAATTGCCCCCGCTGTTGTCTGCCGTGACGAGCAGATACTTACCGGTAATATACAGGGTTCTCTGGATTACCAGGTGTCTGACGGACAGAGGGTGTCCAAAGGCCGGCTTATTGCAGATGTTTATCCCGGCTACGCTGATGTGGTCAATGTGGAGAAACTGCGCGACAAACAGAAAGCGCTGGATGATATAAACTCGGCAGCATCATACCTAGAAGGCAGTGTACTGGATATGTCTCTGACCAAAAAACAGCTGGATAACCAGCTGGCGCGGCTTTCTTTGATATCATCTGAAAACGCATACAAAGAAGTATACGACAGCCTCACAGACATAACTTTAAGCATAAACAAAATAAGTGTAGCCACCGGCAAAATAACTGACTTTGCCGGTGCACAGCAGCAGATTCAAAGCGAGATAAGTTCCTTGCAGGCGCTTGTACCGGCCAAACTTGACAGTCTATCATCTCCCTATACCGGTTATTTTTTAAGTGCTTCTGACGGCTGGGAAGGCGTAGCGACAGTTGATAATTTTCTTTCCTTGTCCTACGAGGACGGCATAGCCCTGATAAACTCCGTCCCTTCGTCACAGCCGGCACGGGGGGAATACGGCAAAATAATAACCGACTACAAGTGGAGCGTATGCACATATGTTGACAGTGCACAGGCCGAACAGCTGTACGAAGGAAAAAGCATAAGCGTTTCCTTGTCTGTGCCGGACAATAATTTTCAGAAGGCAACCATAACAAATGTTGTGGATTTCGGAGAAAAGACGCTGGTTGTGGCAGAATGTTCCATGATGGATTTCACATCAGCCACCGTGCGCATAACGGACTGCGAGCTTCTGTTCAAACAATACAAAGGAATTAAAATTCCCAAAACCGCCATAAGGTTTGAAGACGGGAACATGGGGGTATATGTAAATTTTTCCAATATTGTTCAGTTTAAAAAAATTTCACCCATATATGAGGACGAAAATTATGTGATTATCCCTACTACACAAAGCGAAGATAATCAGGTAAAATTATATGATTCAATCATTGTGAAAGGAAGGAATTTGTATGATGGAAAATATTTGTAATGTAGCCGAAAATGTGAAACGCGTGAAAGAGGAAATAGCCCAGGCATGTATAAAATACGGCCGCAACCCCGAAGATGTGGTTCTTATGGGCGTTTCCAAAACTCAGCCTGTGGAAAAAATCGAAATGGCTTATAACGCCGGAATAACCCTGTTCGGAGAAAACAGGGTACAGGAACTGGTGCAGAAAGCTGACTTTTTCACATCCCACAATGTGCCTTGCCACATAATAGGACAGCTGCAGACCAACAAGGTAAAATATCTGCCGGAGCTGACCGACACAATACAAAGCGTTGACAGCCTCAAGCTGGCAAAAGAGATTGAAAAACAATATACAAAATTTGGAAAAACCGCAAATATTCTTCTGGAAATAAACATCGGTATGGAAGAAAGCAAAGGCGGTATTCCATACGATCAGGCAATGGACCTGGCCTATGAAATT
>CASFSP010000136.1 GCA_949297385.1 uncultured Oscillospiraceae bacterium | reverse complement strand
TGGTTAAAGCGCCAGTTTGTGGCACTGGAGACCGTGGGTTCGAATCCCATCTTCCACCCCATAAAAGCACCTGTAAAAGGTGCTTTTTTCATACTGGGCTATAGCCAAGCGGTAAGGCAACGGACTTTGACTCCGTCATCCCGCTGGTTCGAATCCAGCTAGCCCAACCAAGCGCTTGTAAAAGCGCTTTTTTTATTGAATGTAAAGGTTTTATTGCTTTATTTATGCGGAAAATATCAGATAAAATGATTGACAAAACGATTTATATGTAATATAATAAACAAGCGTTGTAAAGCAACCACACTTTACATAAAGGGAGGTCAATATGTCAAAAAATCTTGAAATGTCATATCTTCTGGATTTTTATGGTGAAGTGCTTACCGAAAAGCAAAGAGATATGATGCAGCAGTATTTTAATATGGACCTGTCCCTTTCGGAGATAGCAGACAATTTCAACATAACCCGACAGGGTGTGAGGGATGCTATCAAAAGGGGTGAAGGTGTCTTGACTGATCTTGAGGACAAAATAGGCTTTGCCCGGAAGTACCGTGATATTGTACAGGGAATTGAACAGGTCAAAACATTGGCTCAGAATATTACCTTTTACAATATATCATCTTATTCCGTCAATGATGATATATCAAAGGCGGCCGGTAAGATAATGCAGATCTGTGAAGATTTGTCAAATGGTTAAGGAGGGTGCTTTATGGCGTTTGAATCATTAAGCCAGAAACTGGCTGACGCATTTAAGAAGCTGAGAAGCAAAGGCAAGCTGACACCGGATGATATAAAAGCTGCCATGCGCGAGGTAAGAATTGCCTTGCTGGAAGCTGATGTCAACATCACAGTGGCAAAGGATTTTATCAAAACGGTAAGCGAGCGTGCAGTAGGCGCCGAGGTTATGGACAGCCTTACACCGGCTCAGCAGGTTATCAAAATTGTAAACGAAGAGCTGACCGCCCTTATGGGCAGTGAAAACAGCCGCGTCAAGTTTGCAAACCATGGCCCGACAATCATTATGATGTGCGGTTTGCAGGGTGCAGGTAAAACAACCCACACTGCCAAACTGGCCAAAATGTATAAGAAACAGGGTCACAGACCGCTAGTTGCTGCGTTGGACATATACCGTCCCGCCGCTATCGAACAGCTGGAAATTGTTGCACAGCAGGCAGGCGTACCGGTATTTCAGCTGGGCAAAACTGACCCGGTAGAAGTGGCCAGAAAGGCCTACAATCATGCAAAAGATTACGGCAATGATATTTTGATTTTGGATACAGCCGGCCGATTGCATATAGACCGGCAGCTGATGGAAGAGCTTTCCAACATCAAAAAGACTGTTCCTGTCAGCGAGACATTGCTGGTAATAGATGCAATGGCCGGTCAGGACTCGGTAAATGTGGCCAAAGAGTTTAATGAAACAATCGGTCTGGATGGTGTTATTATCACCAAAATGGACGGTGATACCCGCGGCGGTGCCGCGCTCAGTGTAAAGGCTGTAACCGGCAAACCTATCAAGTTTGTGGGTACCGGTGAAAAGCTGGATGACCTGGAAGCCTTCCACCCTGACCGTATGGCCGGCAGAATACTGGGCATGGGCGATGTGCTGACCCTTATAGAAAAGGCACAGGATGTCCGGGACCGGAAAGAAGCTGAGGCCGCGGCCAAAAAGATGCTGCAAAACAAATTTGATATGAATGATATGTTGCAGCAGCTGCGTCAGGTGAAAAAAATGGGCGGTATATCCTCTATGGTTTCAATGTTGCCGGGTGCCGGCAGCATCAACGAGGATGACGAGGAAAGGGCCGAAAAAGAGCTGAAAAAAGTAGAGGCGATAATATCCTCTATGACCGCCAAAGAGAGGGAAAAACCCTCTATAATAGACCCCAAAAGAAAAAGAAGAATTGCACGGGGCTCCGGCACACAGGTGCAGGATGTAAACAGGCTTTTGCGTCAGTTTGAACAGATGCAGAAGATGATGAAGCAGTTCACCAAAAATCCCAAAGCCTTTGGCAGAATGCTCAGGGGCAGATAACAGTTTTTTCAGTATATTAAACGCAATGGCGTTTTAATATAAACATTATAATATGGAGGTACAATAAGAATGGCTGTTAAAATTAGACTTCGTCGCATGGGCGCAAAGAAAGCCCCTTTTTATCGTGTGGTAGTTGCTGATTCCCGTTTCCCCAGAGACGGCAGATTCATTGAAGAAATCGGCACATACGACCCGACAAAAGAACCGGTTGTATTTACAATCGATGCAGAAAAAGCTAAAAAATGGATTGCTACAGGCGCTCAGCCCACAGATACAGTTAAAGTCCTTTTGAAGAAAAACAACATCATCTAATTTCGGAGGCTTTTGATGGAGCAATTATTGATAAATATTGCGAGAGGCCTTGTGGAAGATAAAGACGCCGTAAGAGTTTATGCTGATGAGAAAAACGAAGAAGGCGTAGTTGTATATCACCTTTCCGTAGCTGCCGAAGATACCGGACGCGTTATCGGAAAACAGGGTAGAATTGCAAAAGCTATCCGCACAGTTGTCAAAGCCGCTGCTACACGCACCGGTGAAAAGGTGATTGTGGAAATAGACTAAAACCACCGGGTGCCTTTTATCAAGGCGCCCGTATTTAGTATTTGTATAAAAAGTTTTGAGCGAGGTCACAATGCAGTATATAGAAACAGGCGAGATAATCTCCCTTCATGGCATAAGAGGCGAGGTAAAGGTTTATCCCTGGGCGGATTACCCGCAGTTTTTGGAAGAATTTGATACATTTTATATACAGAAAAACAAAATGTATTACCAGCCATTGCATGCCGTGAATGTGCGCACCCATAAAAATGTTGTTATAATACAGTTTGAAGGCATAGACAATACCGAAACAGCGCGTAACCTGATAGGAAAAACACTGTACCTGGACCGCGATGAAATAGAGCTGGAAGAAAACACATATTTCGTGGCTGACCTGATAGGCTGCCGTGTGGTAAATTATCTTGACGGCGCAGAAATAGGTGTGATAACAGATGTTCAGAACCTGGGCGCCGGTGATATATATTTTATACAGACAGCACGGGGCAAACAGGTGCTTTTTCCGGCAGTGGACGAATTCCTTATGGGTACGGACATTGAAAACAAAGTTGTAAAAGTCAAAGTGATAGAGGGAATGTTTGATGAGAATTAACATTGCCACCCTTTTCCCGGAAATGTGCGATGCCGTGGTAAACACCAGCATAATAGGCAGAGCCAAAAACGCGGGAAAAGTTGATATAAGGACATACAATATACGAGATTATTCCACCAACAAACACCGTCATGTGGACGATACACCCTATGGCGGCGGACATGGAATGGTAATGCAAGCGCAGCCGGTTTATGACTGCTGTAAAGGAATAGAACAGGACTGCGGCCGGAAGAATTTTATTATATTCACCACAGCTGCCGGAAAAGTTTTCAACCAGCAGATGGCCAAAGAGCTGGCCAAAATGGAAAATATAACCATAGTTTGCGGCCATTACGAAGGTATGGACGAAAGGGTTATAGAAGAACTGGCCGACATGGAAATTTCCATAGGCGACTATGTGCTGACCGGCGGGGAACTGCCTGCGTTGGTGATAACCGACGCCGTGTGCAGGATGCTGCCCGGTGTGTTGAAAAGCGAGGAAGGTTTTACCCAGGAAAGCCACTATGACGGCCTGTTGGAACACGCTCAGTACACCCGCCCGTACGAATGGATGGGCCGCAAGGTGCCAGAAGTGCTGATATCCGGACATGAGAAAAACATAAAAGAATACAGAAAACAGGATTCGCTGAAAAGAACAAAGGAAAAAAGACCGGATTTGTACGATAAATTATTTAATACCAACAAAAATGTTGAAAATTAAATAGCAATTTGCATAAATTAGCGACGGCATTTTATCGGTTTTGATAGTTATTATAGATAAAATGAGGTTAGTTTGTTGACTATTTTTATAGATTGTTATAAAATATTTTTGTATTAAAAATTAGAAATAATAAAAATAATTCTATTTTTATGAGGAGATTATATAATGTTTTACAAAGATGTTACAGTTGAAAATCAGGTAGGTTTACACGCACGCCCGGCTACTTTCTTTATCCAGAAAGCAAACGAGTTCAAATCTTCCATCTGGGTAGAAAAGGAAGAAAGAAGAGTTAACGCAAAAAGCTTGCTGGGTGTTTTGTCTTTGGGTATCGTAGGCGGTACAACTATCAGAGTTATCGCTGACGGCGCCGACGAGGAAGCAGCAGTAGAAGCTTTGGTTAAACTTGTTAACTCCGGTTTCAGCAACTGATTTTATCATATTCACCGCCCAAAGATGCGCCGGCATATCACCGGGTGTCTGGGCGGTATTTTTTTATCTGAATCAGCCGGCTCCAACGGCAGAATAATACAGATAAAAAGATTGGAGAGCAGATGACTAAACAGGAATTGTATGAAAAGGCCCGCAGCCTTCCGCTGCTGCCGGGTGTTTATATCATCAGGGACAAAAATGATGAGATTATATATATCGGCAAGGCCAAAAGACTGAAAATAAGGGTCAGTCAGTATTTCAAAGAGGGAAATGAACATCTGCCCAAAGTGCAGAAAATGGTCGATAATGCCTATTCCTTTGATGTCATCGTCACAAACAGCGAATTTGAAGCCCTCACTTTGGAATGCAGTCAGATAAAACAGCACAGTCCAAAGTACAACATATTGCTGAAAGATGACAAAGGATACAATTTTATAAAAATATCAAAAGAGGAATATCCCAGGATAACCGCCGAATTTCAGGTGCTGGATGACAGCCGATACCTGGGACCCTATATGTCCAGCTTTGCCGTCAGGGAAATGGTGGCCACGGCACAGCAGATATTCAGACTGCCCACCTGCAACAGGTCCTTCCCAAGAGATTTCGGCAAGGACCGCCCCTGCCTTAACTACCATATAAAAAAATGTATGGGTGTATGTACAGGTAAAATAAGCAAGGAAACATACAACGAAATAATAGATAACGCGGTAAAATTTCTCAAACAGGACACCGACAAAATTATAGATATATTGAAACAGTCGATGGAGCAGGCAGCTGAAGACCTGGACTTTGAAAAGGCGGCGCTGATAAGGGATCAGATAAACGCCATACAAAAACTGTCATCAGGGCAGAATGTGGTAAATGAAAGCCTGCAAAGCCATGATTTTATAGCGGTGGCCGGCAGCGGCAAAAACTGTTGTGTCAGTGTTCTCAGGTTCCGCCGCGGCAGACTTATGGACAAAAAAGAGCATGTGTTCTTCGGTGAGGAGAATGCCGACGATGTCAGGGACGAATTTCTGGTGCAGTTCTATTCCACCGAAACACCGCCCAAACATGTTCTGCTGGACGAAATGCCCATGGATGAAGACATTGTGGAATACATCAACAAAAAGTCCAAAACAAAGGTAAATGTGGCAAAGGTTTTCAAAGGCGAGAATCTGAAAATAATCAAAATGGCTTACACCAACGCAGTGGAGCGACTGGCAAGGGAAAGCGGCAGACTGGACAAAAGCCGGAAGTTTTTGGATGAACTGGCCAATATGCTGGGGCTGAAAGAGGCACCGCACACCATCGAAAGCTACGATATATCCAACTGGGGCGACGGCACCAGCGTGGCCGGCATGGTGGTTTTTGAAGACGGAAAACCGAAAAAAAGCGGTTACCGCAAATTCAAAATCAGAACAGTGGCCGGCACAGACGACTATGCGTCTATGGCGGAAACGCTGTCCAGGCGCGTGGCAGAGTATGAAAAAGGCGCCCAGGGGCAGTTTGGCATAAAGCCGGATGTGATATTCCTGGACGGAGGCAAAGGCCAGCTGTCCAGCGTACTGCGGGTTATAAAAGGCACCGCTTTTGAAGATGTGCCCATATTCGGTATGGTGAAAGACTCGAAACACCGCACAAGGGCAATGGTCAGCCCGGAGGGTGAAATAGCCATAGCCATGCACAAGGGCATATTCAAATTTATAACCGAAATACAGGACGAAGTTCACCGCTTTTCCATTGAATATCAGCGCAGGACCCAAAAGACAAAATCCTATGCCGTAACACTGACCAAGATACCCGGCATAGGCGAGAAAAAGGCGGAAAACCTTATGAAAGCTTTTAAAACGGTAGCCAATGTAAAAGCCGCCGAGATGGGCCGGCTGGTAGAGGTGCCGGGAATAAGCTACAAGGACGCAAGAAATATTTATTATTATTTTCATGATGAAGGAGAAGAGCAATGAGGGTGATCAGCGGAACGGCAAGAGGCAGCAAGCTGGAAACACTGGACGGGCTTTCCACACGCCCTACCATAGACAGGGTAAAAGAGGGAATTTTTTCATCAATACAATTCCTTATCCCCGGCGCTAAGGTGTTGGATCTTTTTGCCGGCAGCGGCCAGATGGGAATAGAAAGCTTGTCCCGCGGTGCGCTTTCCTGCACTTTTGTGGACAGCAATCCACGGGCGGCAGATATAGTGAAGAAAAATCTTAAAACCTGCAATTTGTTTGACAAAAGCAGGGTGGTCAATATGCCTGCCCAGGAGTTTCTGTCTTTTTCAAAAGACAGCTTTGACCTGATTTTTCTTGACCCGCCGTACAATATGGGGATATTGGATGAAATTTTGGAAAAAGTAAGTGCAATTACCGCATCTGGTGGTATAATAATGGCTGAAAGCGAATTGGAATGGCAGCCCAAAGATGATATCCCGGGCCTTTCACAGGTGAAAAGGTTTAAATACGGAAAAGTGGCTGTCACCAAGTTTATCAAGGAGTAAATTTATGAGAATTGCAATATGCCCCGGAAGCTTTGACCCGGTCACAAAAGGACATGTGGACATTCTGGAAAGAAGCAGTAAACTGTTTGACAAAGTTATTGCTGTTGTTATGGTAAACCCAAACAAAACCCCCACTTTTACAAAGGATGAAAGGGTTGAGTTTATAAAAAAGGCCACCCGGCACATACCAAATATAGAGGTTGACAGCTATCTTGGCCTGGTGGCAGACTATGCCAGAGAAAAAAATGCCCATACGCTGATAAAAGGCCTGCGTGCGGTAACGGACTTTGAGTATGAATTTCAGCAGGCTTTGACCAACAAAAAACTTAATCCCGAGCTGGAAACCCTGTTTATGGTTACCAATCAGGAGTATATGTACCTGTCATCCACAATAGTGAGGCAGATCGCCGGCTTTGGCGGAAAAATAGAGCAGTTTGTGCCAAAGCAGATAGAAGAAGAGGTATTCAGAAGATTTAACGAAAAATAAAAAGGAGAGTAAAAATGGCAGTACCATTGGAAACATTGCTGGAAAATCTGGAAGAAGTTTTGGAAGAAGGCATGGGTGTTCCGCTTAGCGGAGGCAAAAGAATGGTGGATGTGGATGCGGCCAGGGACATAATTGACGATATCAGGGCCAATATGCCGTCGGAAATTTTGCAGGCCAAAGCGATAGTACACGACCGCGCCTCCATTATAGCCAAAGCCAAGAAAGAAGCGGAAGAGATGGTGCGCACTGCGGAGGAAAGAGCCCGTGCATTGCTTAACCGCGAGGAGATTGTAAAGCAGGCCCAGGCCAAAGCAAAAACAATAATCAGTGAAGCAAATCAAAGCGCCGCCGGTACAAAAATGGCTGTGATAAAGTTCTGCGACAACACACTGGCCGAAGCCCAGGAGCGGCTGCAAAAAAGCTTTTCAGAGATAAAAACAGTGCGTGACAGCTTTAAAAAATAAACGCACCTTTTCGCCTTTTTGCACATATTATATTGCAGGAGGCGATCAGTTTGAAGGTTGTTGTTTTTAAAAGTCCCAAATTTCTTAAAGGTATTTTAAAGTATATTTTTAAAATCTGATAAAAACACCCCAAAGGTTATCCCTTTGGGGTGTTTTTTTAATCAAGTCTGAACTGATAGTCGCACAGGCCGTTGTCAGTTACCTTTACGGCATACACATCCGGATCAAAATGCTCCTGCACATATTTCAGCTTTATATCTATATTTTCATTGGATATAAAAACATCTGCTCGGTTTACGCTGTCTTTCAGTGGGCTTTGTATATCAAACCTTTCCAGCACATCATTGGTGAATATACTGTTGGAGTACCAGCTGCCGGTGGGGCAGATGTTGGAGAAGAAATTTTCCTGTCGCGGGTGAAAAACATCATATCCGGCAAAAATATCGGTTTGCAGCGGGTCAAACAGGTACAGATTATCTTTATCTTTACTTATCTGTGTTATAACCTGATCGCTGTAAGAGGCGGGGATATATCTGTCTTGGAGGGTACGGAAATACAAATCCTGTACTTTGAAATTGCCGGCGATAAGTAAGATGCCCAGCAGTGCAATGGCTGCCGGGCCGGCGCACTTTTTCTCGCCTTTTGAAGGAGTTACAGTCAAAACCATATTTACCGCCAGGCCCAGCACCAGCATTACTTCTATTCTTTGCATATATCGGTTTACAACCATAAGATAGGCCAGCAGGCATAAATATATGCCGATTGTCCCAAAGGTAAAAGGCCATTTTCTGACAGGACACAGGACAACGGCGGCCAGCGCACATATAAACGCTATCTTGTAAAACTGCTCATTTATATTTTTGAACATCTGTACCATAATATGTCCGAACTGCGCTATTATATCACCGACAGGCTTCGGCGGTACGGCATCATTTATCTGCTGTATTTTTTCGGTGGTAAAAAATGTGTTGTCGAAAAAATTACGGCTGTAAACCATCTGTATGTCATTTTCGCTGAGACCGGTACTTTCCATAACCGTCCGGGCGAAAACAGGTAGATAGTTTTCCTTGTAGTCTGACATTTCGGTGCGGGCATCGTTATAATCCGAAAACCGCGCCCATTCAGGTGAAAAGCTGTAATACCGGATGTGCACCGCCTGAAAACCGAAAACTACGGCAAACATCGCCGCCATAGTAAGCCGCCGCCTCTTCTTTTGGTTGTTGTCCAGCTTCAGGAATACATATATAAGATAAAAGGCGCTGAGTGCCCCCATAGCTATAAAGCTATCAAATCTGATGAAGCAGCCGAGAACAGTCAAAACTATACCTACTGTCGCTGTGCTTTTTTTACCGCTGAAAGAGCGAGCAGTCAGCGCCAGCCCGGCAAGTATTATCACAGAGCTGGTTTTTACATATTGAAATTCGCAAAACAGTTCGCCGGCAAAGGGAATAAAACATATATTTGCTGCGGTCAGGCCTGTTACGATGCCGCACTTTTCACTCAGAAGCATGTACAAAATCCATACCGATATTATCACCAGCCCTATCTGGAAAAGTATAAGATGATTAAAGCCGGGCATCAGTGTGTACAGACCTTTCAGAAAACAAGAAAACACAATGTTTACATATATCAGGTTCTGACTGCTGCTGCCAAAAGCTCCGTTTGCTATGTCGCTTAAAAGGGCGTCATCATTTGTTTCATAGCGTATGCCCCAGCCTATGACGCAGAAAATATATATTGCCAGTACATTTACCGCTGCTATCAGCGGAATATGATATTTATCCCAAAATTTTTTCATATCCACTCTCCTGAAATATTTCTAATTATAATACAAAACCGACACCGTGTGCAACAATGCAAAAGAATATTTGTTTTGACCGTAGAATATAATTTACAAGGCGAAAGATTACAGGCCGATAGGAAGGAGACAATGTATGGCAAATCAGTTGATCAGCGACACCATCAGCACAACCTGTAAATTTATTGACACGGCTTTTGAGATGCCTGTTGAGCAGGAATTTTTGCTGGCGGATTATGACAAAGCTATTTTCAAGATTGTTAAAACCAATGTGGAGCATTCAATAACCCAGAAATACATAAACGGCAGCAAACTGGTATTGGAAGGATATTTGAAGATAAATATATACTACCAGCCGCCGGAAGGCGGAAACCTGACCCTTGTAAGCAAAAAACTGCCGTTTCAGAAGCAGTTTGACCTTTCACAGGCGCCCCGGGGCCCATACTTTATACAGGTAGACGGACAGCTGCAATATATAAATACCAGGGCAATCAACCCCACACGAATAGATGCCAGGGGCATATACCGGATGTTTGTCAGGGGATATACTGTGTGTCCCAAACCTGTGGGCACTGCGGTGAACACAACTTTTGCATGTTCAGACAGCCGGGAAATAAGCAACTTCTGTCTTTGCGGGCGGGGTGTAAAACAGTTTTCGGTAGAAGATGAAATTGACCTTCCGCCCCAGCTGGAAAAAGTCCTGACAGCAGACGCCAGGTGTACCAATATGACACTGACTGCCTATAAAGACAAGGTAAGCCTGAAAGGTGAAATTTCGGCAGAGGTGGTGTACACCATGCCGGACAGCCGGACTGTTCAGCATACAGCCAAAACATTTGTTTTCAATCAGATTGCGGAAATAGCCGGTACCGGCGAAAATTGCATGCCCTACGGTGATTTTACCGCGGTAAATGTGGCTATAACCCAAAATCCTGACACCCACAAAATAAACTGTATTGTAACATCCTGCGTGGATATAAAGGTTTTCAGAAAGGAAAGCGTAATAGCCCTGACAGATGCGTTTTCAAAAAAATACCGGTATTCAAAAGAAACCCGGAAGATTGTGTGCGATGACAATATCAGAAACGCCGATAAAATTTTCACTGTTGATATATCCGACGAAATCGGCCGGGGATATACTCCGGTGTGCGCTTTTGCACAGGCAGAGTGTCCGGCACTGTATGATGAGGACGGTTCACCGGCGCTGAAAACCAAAATAACAGTCAGCGCGATTATGAGAAGCAGCGAAAACGAGCTGGAATGTTTCGTAAAAAGCCGGGATGTCAACCTGAATATCGGCGAGGAGATAAAGGCGGAAAATGAATATATAGTATCCTGTGTGCCGTTGTCCGTCACTGTTTCCGCCGAATCCCGGACCCTTAATGCCAGGGTCACTGCCGCTGTACAGGGGTTTGTCATCAACCATATGCAGGTGCAGACACTGTATTCTTTTGAAGAGAACACAGAGGAGGACTGCACACCGGCGCCGGATGCACTGGTGCTGTATTACGGCAAAAAAGGCGAAAAAATCTTTGATATAGCAATGAAATATAAAACAGATACACAGCTTATACGGACGGAAAACAGCCTGGAAGACGCCACAGTGCTGGCCGAAGACAGAATGCTGTTGATACCTGCTTATAATATGTGAGGTGCAGATATGGCAAGTATATATGAAAATATTGAAAAACGCACCGGAGGAGATATATATATCGGTGTTGTGGGGCCTGTGCGCAGCGGCAAAAGCACATTTATAAAAAAATTTATGGAAGCGCTGGTGATACCCAATATAAAAGACGCCCAGAAGCGCACCCGCGCAATAGACGAACTTCCGCAGTCCGCCGCCGGCCGCACCGTTATGACCACCCAGCCCAATTTCATACCGCGGCAGGGTGTTGATATAGTCCTGGGCGACAAGCAGAACCTGCGCGTGAGAATGGTGGACTGCGTGGGCTATATGATTAACGGCGCCCGGGGAGATGAAGAGGAAGGCAAACCGCGCATGGTAAAGACCCCGTGGTTCAAACAGGCGATACCTTTTGAAAAGGCGGCCCGGATAGGCACACAGAAGGTCATCAGTGAACATTCAACCATAGGCGTTGTTATAACCACAGACGGCACTATCAGTGACATACCCCGCGAAAATTATATACAGGCGGAAGAAAAGGTTATTTCCCAGCTGAAAAGCCTGGGCAAGCCTTTTGTGGTGGTGCTAAATTCCATGACGCCCACCCGGGCCAAAACCGAGACAATAGCAGGGCGGATAAGCCAAAAAAACGGTGTTCCTGTGGTGTGCGCAAACTGTCTGGAACTGTCCAAAGAGGACATAGAGCAGATACTGCGCAGTGCCCTTACTCAGTTTCCTGTTGCAGAAATAAGGCTGGAAATACCCAAATGGCTGGTGATGCAGAATGCTGATTTCGGCCCGAAAGAACGGATAATGGAGCAGATAAGAAGCGCCTTTGCCAATGTGGATAAAATCAGCGACATCAGCCGGTCGGCGGAAAAACTGCTGGAAAACCAGTATATTACAGCGGTAGACTGCTCCAACATTGACTACGGAACAGGCTGCGCCACGCTGACTGCCATTCTGGACAAAAATCTTTATTATGATACATTACAGGCAATTACCGGAACCGATGTAAAGGATGATTTTGCGCTGATGCAGCTGATGAAACAGCTGATGTATGCCAAAACCGAATACGACAAGCTGGCGCCGGCACTGCGGCAGGTGGAAGCCACCGGCTACGGAATAGTGATGCCATCGGCAGATAAACTGCATCTGGAAGAGCCGCAGATGGTAAAACAAGGAGCAAAATACGGCATCAAGTTTACCGCTTCTGCGCCCAGCCTGCATATATTAAAAGCCAACATCACCACAACGGTATCTCCCATTATAGGCAATGAAGCCAGCGGGGAAGAGATGGTGGCGTCACTGCTGAAAAACTATGAGGACAGCCCGCTGGATATATGGCAGACAAATCTGCTGGGCAACTCTTTGCAGGAACTTGTCAACCAGGGCCTCAATGCCAAACTTCTGAACATTCCTCCGGAAGCCAGAAGCAAACTGACCGAAAGCATTGAAAAGGTGGTCAATGAGGGCTGTCAGGGTCTGGTATGTATCATCTTATAAAAAAACAATCCCCCGGACAACGGGGGATTATTTTTCTTCTGCCAGCCGCAGTTTTTTCTGTCGGCTCATCTTTTTTATCTGCGCTTCCCTTTTCAGTGCGCTGGATTTGTCCGGCAGCTCTTCCCGATAAAACAAACTTACCGGGGTGCGGCTTTTGGTGTACTTTGCACCTTTTTTGCTGTTGTGCGCCGCCAGCCTTTTTTCCAGGTCGTTTGTCCAGCCGGTATACAGGCTGCCGTCGCTGCATTTTAATATATATACATAGTTCATCTCATCACCTTTGAATATTTTAACATATCAAGTCTTTTTATACAATCTGCATAAAAGTTAAAAGATACTTTTTGGGATATGTCCATGGGAAATTTATTTATATTTATAGTATAATACTATTATTAAAAACGAGGTGAGAAAATGAGTTATCAGAAAATAAAAAAAGACGGATATTATCTTTATAAAAATGAAAACGGTGTAACCATAGGTACGGCTTCCGACAAGGTTATACAGCAGGATGGTTTTGCTTTCCGAAATTTATCCGGTGAAGAAAAACTTTTGCCCTATGAAGACTGGCGACTGCCGGCAGAGGAAAGAGCGCGGGACCTGGCGGCCAGGCTGGATATAGAGCAGATCAGCGGTCTGATGATGTATTCATCTCATCAGATGGTGCCCACTCGTTCTGACAGCCCCTTTAAAGCGACTTACGGCGGACAGCCCTTTGAGCAGGCCGGCGTTGCTCGGGACAGTCTTACCGACCAGCAAAAGGAATTTCTTACTGATGACAATATACGCCATGTGCTGGTAATGGGGCTGGAAAATACAAAAACCGCGGTAAAATGGAATAACAATATACAGGCGCTGGCCGAAAGTCTGCCCTTTGGAATACCGGTAAATATTTCCACCGATCCCAGAAACGGGGCCTCAAAGGCGAAAGCAGAATTTAAAAGCGGTGACAATGATGTTTCCAAATGGCCGGAAGGCCTGGGCATGGCCGCCACCTTTGACCCGCGGCTGTGCAGGGAATATGCTGACATAATATCCCGTGAATACAGGGCACTGGGAATAGCCACCGCCCTTTCTCCGCAGATCGACCTGGCCTGCGAGCCCCGCTGGATGCGCTTTGAAGACACATTCGGCAGTCATCCGCAGCTGGTCACCGATATGGCCAGGGCTTACTGTGACGGTATGCAGACAACCGACGGACAGCCCGGCGGCTGGGGTGACAAAAGTGTGTGCGCCATGGCCAAACACTGGCCCGGCGGCGGCACAGGTGAGGGTGGCCGTGATGCCCATTACGCTTTCGGCGCTTATGCGGTGTACCCCGGTAACAATTTCGAAACACACATGAAGCCTTTCCTGGACGGCGCTTTCCGTCTGGACGGCCCCACCAAATGCGCCGCTTCGGTTATGCCTTATTACACCATATCCTGGAACATAGACCAGAAGTACGGCAAAAATGTGGGCAACTCTTACAGCCGCTATATAATCAAAGACCTCCTCAGGGAAAAATACAATTATCAGGGGGTTGTGTGCACAGACTGGGGTATAACCAAAGACCCGTCGCAGACATTGGCAGAGTTCGGCAGCAGATGTTTTGGCGTAAACGAGCTGACAGAGGCTGAAAGGCATTTTCTGGCCATAGAAAACGGTGTTGACCAGTTTGGCGGAAACAATGAAAAAGCCCCTATTCTGGCCGCATATCAGCTGGGTGTGGAGAAATACGGCCGGCAGGCAATGGAGAAAAGGTTTAGACAGTCGGCTTACAGATTACTTCTGAATATATTCCGCACAGGTCTTTTCGACTGTCCGTTCCTGGATGCCCGGGACAGTGAAAAAACAGCCGGCTGCCGGGAATACTGTGACAAAGGGTATTCAGCCCAGCTGAAATCTGTGGTGATGCTGAAAAACCGGGGTGTTTTGCCCATAGCCGACAGGAAAAAGGTATATATACCCACAAGACAGGTAAAAAGCAAACTTAACTTTTTCCTGGGTACTGCGCCTGCTTATACAGAAGACCCGATGGACAGTGCACTGTGCCGGAAATATTACGACAGGGTAGACAGTCCCGATAATGCAGATTTTGCGCTGGTATTTATCGAAAGCCCGCTGACAGATGGATACAGCCGGCAGGATGCGGAAAAGGGCGGCAACGGATACCTGCCATTATCTTTGCAGTACCGCCCGTACACAGCACATACTGCCAGGGAGCACAGTATTGCAGGCGGTGATTTCAGAGAAAACTTTACAAACCGCAGTTACAGGGGAAAAACAAACTTTGCAGCCAATGAAAATGACCTGGATCTGGTTTTGCAGGCAAAGAAAGCTATGGGGGATAAACCGGTAATAGTTGTCATAAGAATGCACAACTCCGCTGTTTTGTCAGAGCTGGAGCCCTATGCAGATGCAATAATATGCCAGTTTGGTGTGCAGCAGCAGGCCATACTGGATATAGTCAGCGGACGGTTTGAACCCAGCGGACTTCTGCCTATACAGCTTCCTGACGATATGGAAACTGTGGAAGCTCATTTTGAGGACACGCCTTTTGATATGACACCTTACACAGACAGTGTAGGCAATGTATACGATTTTGGTTTCGGGTTGAACTGGCAGGGCGTAATCAAAGATGAGAGAGTAAAAAAATATCCGAAGAAATTCTGAAAATCTTACGGGTTTTTAAAAACTGGTTATCGGTAAATAATAAAAGCGACGGTATTTACCGCCGCTTTTATATGTTTTAGACAAAAAAATTATACAATAAAATTGTAAATTATTGATATTTCTACACATTTGTTATATAATTAAAGTATATTTTTAAAAAACTTATAATGGTTGTGACGCATATGGGGTTTGATATTAAAAAATACTGTTTTATTGACAGGACATTTGATGTTAAAGGCACCGACAGTTTTTCTTTAAAGTTTGACGGCGTCTGTCTGTTTTTGTTGCTTGGCGGCCGGTGCAGTGCAGAAAATGAAGGAGCGGTGCTGGAAATGGAGCCCGACAGCATACTTTGTTGTCAGGGCCGGATATCCCTGCGGCTGAAAAACAACGCCAGAGTGGTGGGCTTCAACATAAAAGGTATTATAGCCGACAAATATGCCAGGGAGGTAGGCGGGGCCTTTGTCACAGGGGGCATATTTGCGCCGTTTTTACCGCGGCAGGTACAACAGATTGTGGAGAGCTTTCACAATCTGAGCGACAGCTATATAGCCAATATAAGTTTTGAAATACTGAACACCCTCAGCAGCGGTGACAGGAAAGCGGTTATAGCCAACCAGATTATAGTCGAGGCCCTGCGCCTTATCAAGGAAAACTATCACACAGCATACGGTGTGGAAGAGCTGGCACAGCAACTGAATATATCCAAAAGTCATCTGGTCAGGGAATTTTTCAAATACACCGGAACAACCCCGGGAAAATATCTTACAGCTGTAAGAATAGATGCAGTGAAGCATCTTCTGACCCAGACGTCACTTCCTCTTAACACAATAGCAGCCAGGACCGGATTTTCCGGCGACAACTATCTGTGCAAAGCCTTTAAAAAGGCCACCGGAGAAACCCCTATGGCATACAAAAACAGGGTGATTTCATCCCAGTATCTGCCAAACCAGCTGACATTGCAGGTGGAGCCGGATGTGTATGTGTAAAACAAAAGGCGGCCGCATCCGCCTTTTTAAGTGAATTTAAAGAAATAAAAAGTCCCTTGCAAAAGGGACTTTTTATTGTTTTATTTGTTTGCTTCAAGATAATCAAAAGCAGCCTGAGCCAGAGTGGCAGCACCTGTCCACAGACAATCTTCGTCTATATCAAATTTGGAAGTATGTCCGCCAGCGCTTATGCCTTTTTCGGCATTGCCTGAACCCAGAGAGCCGAAGCAACCGGGACGCTGTTGCAGGAAGTAGGCAAAGTCTTCGCCGCCCATGCCGGACTTTTTGCTTTCTATTACATTTTCTGCGCCGACAATTTTTGCTGCTGCCGGTATTGCATATTTCATTACAAAATCGCCGTCATTTACCAGTACGGGATATCCCATTTCCACTTCATATTCAACCTTGCAGTTGTACATGACTTCTGTTCCGGCACAAACTTCTCTTATTCTCTTGTGCAGCAGGTCGCGTACACCGTCATCAAGAGAGCGTACTGTGGCCAGCATCTCCACTTCATCGGCTATTATATTTTCTTTGGAACCGCCGTGAATTGAGCCGATGGTGATAACCGCGCCCTGTGTGGGTTCTACGTTTCTGGAAACAATTGTCTGCAAGTTGGTTATAAAATAAGCAGCTATTACCACAGGGTCAACAGTGGCGTGAGGATATGCACCATGTCCGCCCTTACCGATAATCTTAAATCTGTAAGTATCTGAAGCTGCTGCGCCGGGTCCGCCGCCAAAGGCAACTTTGCCCACAGGTAAAGCATTGCTTACATGCAAGCCCATAACGGCATCCACATATGGGTTTTCCAGCGCGCCGTGTTCCACCATACCCTTTGCTCCGCCGGGGATTTTTTCTTCAGCTGCCTGGAAGAACAGCTTTACATTGCCGTGCATCTGATCTTTGACGCTGTTCAGCAGCAGGGCAACACCCATAAGGGCAGCTGTATGTCCGTCATGTCCGCAGGCGTGCATAACGCCTTCGTTTTGGGATTTATAAGGCACTTCGTTCAGCTCCGGCATCGGCAAAGCGTCAATATCAGCGCGCAAAGCGAAAGTTTTGCCGGGATAGGCACCGCGAATGATACCAACCACAGAGTATCCGGAATTGATTTCCTGTATCTCTATTCCGTTGTCTTGCAAAAATTTTCTGATTACACCGCTGGTTCTTTCTTCGCAGAAGGATACCTCAGGGTGAGAGTGAAAATCACGTCTGAACTGTGTCAGTTTGTCTTTCAGTTCAAAAGCCGGTTGTTTAAAGTTCATTTTATTCAGCTCCTTTTCGTATTGTCTTGCCTAAATTATATATCCTGCAAATGTTTTCTTCAATACAAATACAAAAGTCTGTGAAAAAATACAAAAATACTATTTTAAAATTGTCTTTTTGTGATAAATCACAAATCTTTTTCTGTCAGGGTTGTTCCTGGGTAATAGTGGTTTAAAATTTCATCAAAAGTCTTACCCTGCTGCGACAGCTGGTTGGCGCCGAACTGGCTCATGCCTACACCATGGCCGTAGCCCTTGGTGGCAACGGAAAATTCGCCGTCTTCAAGAAATACCATGACGCAGGAAGAGGGAAGGCTGAGGGCTGTGCGGAACTGGTCTCCCGGTACCATGTCGCCGCCTATGGTCACATAAGTGGCATAGCCGCTGTCTGCATATATTATTTCGCCGAACCATTCTTCCGGCTTTTCTTCATCTATTTTCAATGTGGGGAAATTTACTTTCAGCAGGCTGTACATTTCAGACGGTGTAAAAGTTTTTATCTGTAAATAATCTTCACTTACCGCATCAAAGGAACTGTCAACTGTAACCAAATAGTCTAGCCGGTTTCCCCATTGCCGCCGGCTGCTCTGGGTTTTGCCGCAGGATACGGCATGGTATACTGTCAGCGCCGGCCGGTCCTGGTATTCCAGCACCATATTTTCCACTTCCCGGGCGCACCTGGCAAACTTCCGATAGTAATCATAGAAATCCATACCCCAAAAACCGGTCAGGGCGGTCTTGTCCGCATAGCCTGTCATGGATGAAGAGTCCACGGTTATGTATCCGTCTTCCAGGTATTCCGGATGCCGGCTGCAATACAGATAATAAGAATGTATGGCAACCATCTGTGCCTTTATGGCTTCGCTTTCATATACCGCAGGCATTTCACAGGCTGCCGCACCTATAAGATAGTCTGTCAGGTTTATCTCTATCAGCTTTCCGGCAGCTTTGTCCATCACCGTTACAGTGCTGCTGCTTTGGGCGGGCAGGTCCTGCCGGGTTTGGTCGGTGTCCGAGCTGGGATTTCCTTTTGGAAGCGAGATATTGAAGCCGGTTGAAACATTGCAGTAAAGAACCGGTACGAAAATGTTTACGGCCACAAGAAAAATAAAAATAGCGACAAAGTTTTTCATAAAATCCTCTTTTTCATCCTTTTTGACCACAATCCCTTATTTCAGGTTGTAATTTTTGCTGTTTTGTATTAAAATATCGTTATACCGCATTTGTGGGTTAATATATTTTATTTGCGGCCGTATGAAAGTATGCCGGTTAAGGAGAAGTTATGACAATATTTTTAAATGGCCTGATGGTTTTGATGTCTGTTTTGTTTTTTGCAGGCAGGCTGTATGAAGTAAGCGTTCTGATGTATACAGACAGCGGCTTTTTGTCCTCTGATGGTATAGTTACATCTCCGCTGATGCTGACAATATTGTTTTTCATGGCCTTATGCTGCGGTATATTGATGTTTTCACCCAAAGCGGGCAAGAGAAAACCCATGAAATTCCCGGTTGGGGTTTTCGGTTTTGCTGCCGCACTGTTTTTGATTGCCTCCGCTGTTATGAACATAATATATATCTTTAAACACGGCGGTTTTTTGGGCTATGACATAATGGTCATATTGTCTGCCCTGGGCCTGACTGCTTTCAGCGTGATGGGAATAAAAGGCAAAAAAAGAGAAACAGTTCCATTTTTGTTTACCATGCTGCTGCCCATAGCTATATGTATGGACTGCATAATACTGAATATAAAATCCATTCATAACACTGAATATCTGATAAGATGTCTTTGCGGCATCATAGGCCTGATATTCTTTACACTGCTTTTCAAATGTGCCTATGCTCCCAAAAAATTTACACTGATGGGCCTGTATGTGTTCTCACTGATGAATTTTATGATAGGCACTGCGGCCAACCTTGCCGGAATTATAGGTTCTGTTATGAACGGCAGCTCTCAGATGGCTGATATTATGTTCAAAATGAGTCTTGCTATTTTGGGCACCTATTCTTTGTTTATAGCTTTTTACATTGTTCCAGTCAAAGAAAAAACAGCTGAGCCGGTTCGGGAGGAAGACGAAGAAGACCGGATTGCGGCTACCCCTTATCTGCGCGCGGATATGAGCAGTGAGAAGGATTACCGGACAGCAAGTAAAATAAGTGCTGAAACAATATCCCGGATATTTGCACAAAAAGAAGAGCAGCGGAAGAAAGATGTTTCTCACAGGCAGCCTTCGTCCCCAAAGGTTACTAAAACAGTACCGGAAAAACCGCGTCGGACACACCAAAGCAGTACAAGTGTTTACAAAAGCAACAGTG
>CASFSP010000135.1 GCA_949297385.1 uncultured Oscillospiraceae bacterium | reverse complement strand
GCTGTAAAATAGGTGTTGAGTCCACTGTTATATCCCTTGCCGGGGATGTTCCGGTGCTGTTCAGGCCCGGATATGTGACCGCCTCACAGATAGAACGGGTCATCGGCAAAAAAGTAGAACTGTCAAAAGGCATAACCGAAGAACTGGCCGCGGATGAAAAGGTTTTGTCCCCCGGACTTAAACACAAACATTATGCGCCCAAAGCGGAAGTTGTCATTGTAAATTCAGATTTTGAAAGCTTTAAAAATCTTGTGGAAAGCGATAAAGCGGTTGCGCTGTGTTTTGATGAGTACGCCGACAGAATAAATGCGCCCTGCATATGCTATGGAAGTGAGAAAGACAGCGCCATGCAGGCTGAAAAGCTGTTTCACGCTTTGAGGGAACTGGATGAGATCAAAGCGGAAAAAGTTTATGCTATGATGCCTTCCACAGAGGGTGTTGGGCTGGCTGTATACAACAGGCTTTTGCGAGCAGCGGCTTTCAGGGTGGTGAATATATGAGCAACAAGGGTATTATAGTGGCTATAACAGGTCAGAGCGGCTGCGGAAAAAGCACCCTCAGCGCCTTTTACCGCTCCAGGTCATACACCGTAATAGACTGTGACGAAGTGGCAAAGGAGGTGCATAACAATCCACAGTGTGTAGAGGAATTGGCTCAATTTTTCGGCGCAGACATAATATTTGAAGGTCGGTTGGACAAAGCGCTTTTATCCCAAAGGGCTTTTGCTTCTGCCGCAAACCTTCAAAAGCTGACAGATATAACACATCCGTATATCATCCGGGATATACTGCGGCAGGCACAGGCTGCTTTTGAGGCCGGCGAACAGCTGGTTTTTGTAGATGGCGCGGTTATAATAAATCATGATTTTGAAAAATACTGCGACAAATTTATAGTGGTGGTTGCCTCGCGGGAAGTTCAGCGGGAAAGGCTGATAAAGCGCGACGGTATAACATTGCGGCAGGCGCAGGAAAGAATTGGCAGGCAAACTTCATATTCCGACATGTTAAAAAAGGCAGATTATGTTATATATAATAATAAGGGCCCAGACAGCCTGGTTATCCAGGGCGCTTTCGTATTGAAGCAGCTGGAAAATGCCGGAAAGGGGGAAAAGACATTAAAACTTTAAAAAAGTTTTTGATTTCTTTTATAATTCTTATTATGTGCATAGCGTTTATGTCCTGGTTGCTGCGGCAGAAGGAAAGACTGCTGAAAATAGCCTATCCGCTGAAATATACTGAATATGTGGAAGAGTATTCACAGGAATTCGGCGTGGACAAATACCTGATTTATGCCATGATCAAAACCGAAAGCAGTTTTGACCCAGACGCAAAATCAGATGCCGGCGCCATAGGCCTGACGCAGATTACCGAGGAAACTTTTCAATGGCTTAAATCAAAATTATGTCCGCAGGAGGACATAGTTTTTGAGGATCTTTACAACCCGCAGACATCCATAAGGTTTGGCGCTTATTACATTTCCAGGTGCCTGGACAAATATTCCGGCAGTGTGGAAACAGCCGCCGCCGCATATCACAGCGGATGGGGCACGGTGGATAAGCTGCTTAAAGAGCAGGGCGGGCAGGTGCTTGTGGAGTTTCCCTATGTGCAGATGAACAACTATGTATATAAAATAAATAAAGCCTATAAAAATTATCAGGAAATATATCAAAACAAAGAAGGAGTATAACAAATGGAAAATGTAAAAAGCGGCAAGGAATTGCAGGAGATGCTGACATATTCTGTAAAGCACATTGCCAAAAGAGACCGTGACGCGGTAGAAAAAAGCTTTGAGTTCTGCGAAGGCTACAAGGATTTTCTGAGCCGGAGCAAAACCGAACGCCTGGCAGCGGCAAACATTCTGGAAATAGCCAAAGCCAACGGCTACACACAGTATGACAGCGCCAAAGTTTATTCCGCCGGTGACAAAGTTTACCTTAACAACCGCGACAAATCTGTAATACTGGCAACAATAGGCACACATACAGTGGACAAAGGTGTAAGCATTGTGGCCAGCCACATCGACTGCCCCCGTCTGGACTTAAAACCCAACCCGATGTATGAAAGCAACGAAATAGGCTATTTCAAAACACACTACTATGGCGGTGTAAAACGCTATCAGTGGTCTGCCATGCCTTTGGCCATTCACGGTGTTGTGGTAAAGACAAACGGCGAAAAGGTAGAAATACACATCGGTGAAGATCCGGCAGACCCGGTATTCTGCCTGACTGACCTTCTGCCGCACTTGGCAAAAGATCAGGCTGAAAGAAAAATGCGCGATGTAATAAAAGGCGAGGAGATGAATGTGGTCATATCCAGCCTGCCTTACCGGGACGATGAGGTAAAAGAAGCTGTAAAACTGACCGCCCTCGCACTTATGAATGAAAAATACTCCATAACCGAAAGAGAGTTTATCAATGCAGAATTGGAGGTTGTTCCTGCCGGCGGTGCCCGCGATGTAGGATTTGACCGTTCACTTATCGGCGCTTACGGCCACGACGACAGGGTTTGTGCTTATACATCCCTTATGGCAGAAATCGAGGCTGATGCCCCTGCATATACAACAGTAAGCGTATACGCTGATAAGGAAGAGGTTGGATCTGACGGCGTAACTGGTATGCACTCTGACTTTTTGGAGCACTTTATAATCCATCTGGCACAGATGCAGAATGTTGATCCGCTGATGGTCTTGCGCAACTCAAAATGTCTGTCAGCTGATGTAAATGCTGCTTATGACCCCACTTTCCGGGACGTTATGGAGCCCAGAAACTCCTGCTACATCAACCGCGGTGTTGTTATAACAAAATACACAGGCTCCGGTGGAAAGAGCGGCACAAACGACACCACTGCCGAATACATGGCGGAAGTGACAAACCTGCTGGACAGCAAGGATGTTTTCTGGCAGACAGGCGAACTGGGAAAGGTTGACCAGGGCGGCGGCGGTACAGTTGCCAAATTTGTATCACAGAAAAATGTTGATACAGTTGATGTGGGCGTTCCGGTTCTGTCAATGCACTCTCCTTTCGAGCTGGTTGCAAAGACTGATGTTTACGCTACATACAAAGCTTTCCAGGCATTTTTGAACAGATAATCGATTATTGGCCGCCCGAAGGACAAAAAGGGCGGTCAATTTTAACAAAAACGCCATTATTTTAAAAATTTTGTGCAAAAACTATTGATAAGTTGTGAATAATTTTATATAATTGATAGGCATTGAAATTATTTGCTTAAATTAAGGAGGAATAAATTTTGAATCTGATTTATGTAGCAGTTGGCGCCGGTGTTCTGGCTCTGCTGTTTGCTTTCGTACTGACAGGCAAAGTTAACAAAGTCAGCGAAGGCACAGACAGAATGAGAGAAATCGCTGCTGCCATTGCTGAAGGTGCACGTGCGTTCCTGTTTGCAGAATACAAAATTCTGGTTGTGTTCGCAGCTGTGCTGTTTGTGCTTATTTTTGCCCTCAGAGGCATGATGACTGCTGTTTGCTTCCTTTTCGGTGCCGGTCTTTCCACCGTTGCAGGTTACTGCGGTATGACCGTTGCCACAAAGGCTAATGTAAGAACAGCTAACGCAGCTAAAGAGTCCGGTATGGCCAGCGCTTTGTCCGTTGCTTTTTCCGGCGGTGCCGTTATGGGCATGTGCGTTGCAGGTCTTGGCCTGCTGGGTGTCAGCATTGTATATGCTCTGACAGGCAATGTTGATATTCTGTTTGGTTTCAGCCTTGGTGCTTCATCCATCGCTCTGTTTGCCCGTGTTGGCGGCGGTATCTATACAAAAGCTGCTGACGTAGGTGCTGACTTGGTTGGTAAAGTTGAAGCCGGCATCCCTGAGGATGACCCGCGTAACCCTGCTGTTATTGCTGATAACGTTGGTGACAACGTTGGTGACGTTGCAGGTATGGGTGCTGACCTGTTCGAATCTTATGTAGGTTCTTTGATTTCTGCTATGACACTGGGTCTTGCATGGGCTACAAACAATGAGGTAATCATTGAAAACGGCGCTGTTATATTCCCGGCTATTCTGTCTGCCCTGGGTATCGCAGCTTCAATAATCGGTACATTCCTGGTAAAAGGCAAAGAGGGCGGCAACCCTCAGAAAGCTCTGAACATGGGTACTTACACAGCTTCCGCTCTGGTAGTTATCGGTGCTTTTGTTCTCAGTAATGTTTTCTTTGGCAACATGAAACCTGCTCTGGCAATCATTGCCGGTCTGGTAGTTGGCCTTATCATCGGTATGGTTACAGAGATGTACACATCTGCCGATTACAAATCAGTTAAAAAGATTGCTGACCAGTCTGAAACAGGTGCAGCTACAACAATCATTTCCGGTCTTGCTGTAGGTATGAACTCCACAGCTATTCCGATCATCCTCATCAGCGTTGGCATCTATGTTGCTTACATGATGTGCGGTCTGTATGGTATTGCTCTGGCTGCCGTAGGTATGCTGTCCACAACTGGTATCACTGTTGCTGTTGACGCTTACGGCCCGATTGCTGACAACGCCGGCGGTATCGCTGAAATGTCCGGTCTGGACGAATCAGTTCGTGACATCACAGACTCCCTGGATGCAGTTGGTAACACAACAGCAGCTATGGGTAAAGGTTGTGCTATCGGTTCTGCCGCTCTGACAGCTCTGGCTCTGTTTGTTTCCTATGCTGAAGCTGTTGGCCTGTCTTCTATCAACATTCTTTCACACACAACAATCATCGGTATGTTGATCGGCGGTATGCTGCCGTTCCTGTTCTCTGCTTTCACAATGGAATCTGTTTCCAAAGCAGCTTATCAGATG
>CASFSP010000134.1 GCA_949297385.1 uncultured Oscillospiraceae bacterium | reverse complement strand
TTTATAAATTATCTCAATCATTTCTTTCAGTTCCTCTGCGCCTATGCCCCGCAGTTTTGCGCCGGACACCGCCTTTTGCAGGCTGTCCTCCACCTGTCGCAGGTAATTTTCCCTTACCAGCCGGGTGTTTTTGGCCGCCACAAAGCAGCCTTTGCCGGCCACTGTAACTATAAAGCCGCCTTTTTCCAGCTCTTCATAGGCGCGTTTGGTTGTGATTATGCTGATGTGCAGCTCCTTTGCCAGTACACGCATGGACGGCAGCATATCCCCCTCGGCCAGCTGCCCGGACATTATCATCTCTTTTATCTGATTTTCTATCTGGGTGTATATGGGCAAGGGGCTGGAATTTGATAATATTATATTCATCTGGTACCTCTTGCAGTAATTACTGTATATATACACTATACACAGTATATACGGTTTTGTCAACAGGTTTTTGAAAAATTTTTAAAAGGGCTATTTTAAATGTTTATTTTGTGATAGAATAACAATAAAATATAATAGACAAAAAATATCGGAGTGATTTTTATGGATATACTGGCAGAAAAAAAGAACATACATTTTGTGGGCATAGGCGGCAGCGGTATGTACCCGATAGTACAGATACTGGCCGGCAGGGGTTACAACATCAGCGGCAGTGATGTGCTGGAAGGGGACATCATCAACTATGAAAGAAAAATGGGCATAAAGGTGAATATCCCCCACGACCCGTCCGCAGTGGAAGGGGCAGACCTGGTGGTGTATTCCGCCGCCATATTCAAGGACAACTGCGAGCTGGCCAGGGCAAAGGAACTGGGCATACCCTGCGTGGAAAGAAGCGTTATGCTGGGCCGGGTGAACAGGTTTTTTGACAGGAGTATATGCGTCAGCGGCACCCACGGAAAGACCACAACCACCAGCCTTATCAGCCAGATAATGATAATGGCCGGCAAAGACCCCGCCTGTGTCATCGGCGGAAAACTGCCGCTGATAGACGGCTACGGCCGCGACGGCAAAGGGGACAATGTGGTTATTGAAGCCTGTGAGTACAGCTATACATTTCTGGAACTGGCACCCTATATCGCGGTTGTGCTGAACATAGCCCACGATCACCTGGAATTTTTCAAAACCTTTGAAAACTTGCAGGCATCCTTTAAAAAGTTTGCATCTCTGGCCAGTGGAATGATAATCATCAACGGCGATGATGAAAACACCACATCGGTGATAAAGGATATGCAGGTGCCGATAGTCACTTTCGGCATTGAAAAAGAGTGCGATTATCAGGCGGTGAACATACGCAAGGAACACCAGAGCTTTTTCTCATTTGATGTAAAGCACGGCGGACAGATAATATCCACAATACACCTGTCCATACCCGGACGCCATAATATATACAATGCACTGGCAGCCTTTGCCGCCTGTTTTGAAAGCGGTGTTGACGCCGCTGATATAGAAAAAGGCACAGCGGCTTTTGGCGGCGCGGGCAGAAGATTTGAAATACTGGGCACCGTGAACGGTGTGACAATAGCCGATGACTATGCCCACCATCCGGACGAAATTGCCGCAACACTGAAAGCTGCGGCGGACATGGGCTTCAAACGCGTGTGGGCGGTGTTCCAGCCATTTACCTATTCCAGAACAAAAATGCTGCTGAACGAATTTGCACAGTCGCTGAAACTGGCTGACAAGGTGGTTATGACAGAAATAATGGGCAGCCGTGAAGTAAATGACATAGGTATTTATACCAAAGACCTGGCGGCTCTTATTCCCGGCAGTGTATGGTTTGAAGGCTTTGACGGCGTTGTCGGCTACTGCAAGGAAAATGTACGGCCCGGCGACCTGGTCATCACCCTGGGCTGCGGTGATATATATAAAGCGGCCAAAATGATGTTGAAAGAGTTTTAAATTATGGTAGACCTGAAATTCAGATACGCCCAAAAGGGCGACGAACGGCTGATTCTTAGATTTATAAAGGAACTGGCCGAATACGAAGGACTGGCCCGGGAGGTTGTGGCCGACTGCGAGACTTTGTCAAAGTGGATTTTTGACATGGGCAGGGCAAAGGTTCTGTTTGCACTGGACGGTGAGGAAGAAATTGGTTTTGCGTTGTATTTCTATAACTTTTCCACTTTCCTGGGCAGAAGCGGCATATATCTGGAAGATTTGTATGTCAGTCCGGAATACAGAAAGCAGGGTGTGGGCAAGGCGTTGCTGAAAAAACTGGCCCGGACCGCCGAAGCCGAAGGCTGCGGCCGCCTGGAATGGTGGTGCCTGGACGAAAATCTGCCGTCAATAGAATTTTATACAGCCATGGGGGCACAGGCCATGGACCGGTGGACGGTATACCGTGTCAGCGGTGACGGCCTGAAAAAACTGGCTGAAAGAGATTGATAAAAAGAGCGGAGGCATCAGCCTCCGCTTTTTTCTTACAATGCTTACAATAATCTTACAATAATATTAGTTATTCTTAAAAGAATTTTAATAATTTATATTGTATAATTTTAATTAGAAAAAGAGGATAATATAATCAAAGGAGGGCTATCATGTATAACATACTGATATGCGATGACGAAAAGGATATTGTGAATGCGCTGAAAATCTACCTGACCAATGCGGAGTATAATCTGTTTCTGGCCTATGACGGGATGCAGGCGCTGGATATTATAAGAAATCAGGAAATACACCTGGCTTTGATGGATATTATGATGCCCAACCTGGACGGTATATCCGCCCTGTCAATGATAAGGCAGGAATATAATATACCGGTGATTTTCCTTTCTGCCAAAAGTGAGGATACGGACAAGATATTGGGCCTTAACATGGGCGCGGACGATTACATAACCAAACCCTTTAACCCGGTAGAATTGCAGGCACGCGTGCGCAGCCGGCTGCGCAGATATACAAAACTGGGCGGACGGGTTACGAAAGAGGACAGGCTGGTTGTGGGCGGTATAGCCCTGGACGAAGATGCCAAGCAGGTGTACTGTGACGGTGAACCTGTCAGCCTGACACCCACGGAATATGAAATACTGCGCCTGCTGATGAAAAATCCCGGCAAGGTTTTTTCTCCCAAAGAGATATATACCAAGGTGTGGAAAGACCTGCCTTACGGCGCTGAAAACACGGTGGTGGTGCATATACGCCACCTGCGTGAAAAATTGGAGATAAACCCGGCGGAGCCCAGATACCTGAAAGTGGTATGGGGCCATGGGTATAAAATGGAGAACGGAAAATGAAAAAAGTCATAAACAACGAGGTGTTCCGCGGTGTTCTGGTGGCCTTGCTGGGAGTGGATATATTCCTTGTTATATGCGGCGGCAGCAGCCGGTTTGACTGGTGGGGGTTGTATTTTACCCTGCCGCCGGTTATAAACCTGGGGCTGATTGTGGCAGGCATAGGGGTTTTTGCGCTTATCATGCGCAGCAGCGGGCACTACGGCGGACAGGAGGAAATAAAGCCAAATTTCTTTGACAAAATACCGCTGGAAATATATCTTTTTGTGATGATTATTGCCTGGATGCTGGTATTTTCTATCTTTGATACGATGTATTACTGGAAATACGGCATAGAGTTGGTTTTCCTGTCGCTGTCAATATTGTACCTGTTGTTTATTGTCACAGCCATCAGCCTGGCAGTAAGATGCAAGGATCACAGCCTGTTTTCCAATTCACTTACCGCTATGGCATTGACACTGGCCCGGAAGTTTATAGCAGGCATAAAGGAAAATATAGTAAGCTATGCACGGCATAAGGATATATTTTTAAAGCTGGTATTGCTTGCTGTGGCTTATGGTTTAGCGGATTTTGTGCTGATGATTATATGTTTCCCATACAGTATAGAATTTTATATAATAGTAAAATTTCTGCTGTTTGCTGCGGTTGTTATCATGGGCATCAGGTATTCCATGGCTTACCGAAAGATACAGGAAAGTATAGAAAAAATTGCACGGGGTGACACCGGTTATCAGGTTGACATGGCCGGCATGCCGCCGTCAGTGGCCGTACAGGCCAATATGTTGAACAGCATAAATATTGCTGTGTCCAACGCGGTTTCCAAACAGCTGAAAAGCGAAAAACTGAAAACCGAACTGATAACAAATGTTTCCCATGATATCAAAACTCCTCTGACATCAATAATCAACTATATAGACCTGATGCAGAAAGAGGAGATTACAACACAGCCGCTGAAAGAATATACCGAGGTACTGCAAAGGCAGTCCCGGAGGCTGAAAAAGCTGATAGATGACCTGGTGGAAGCGTCCAAAGCCTCCACCGGAAATATAACCGTACATCTGGCCTCAACCGGACTGTGTCTGCGGCTTAACCAGTCAGTGGGAGAGTTCGAGGACAAGGCGCGGCGGCAGAACCTGGAGATTGACCTCAGCCTGCCCCGGGACGAAATTTATATACTGTCCGACGGGCGACTGCTGTGGAGAATATTTGACAACCTGCTGAGCAACGCCTGCAAATACTCCATGCCAGGCACAAGAATTTATGTTTCGGCAGAAAAAGCAGGGCAAAAGGTGGTAATCACCTTTAAGAATATATCCAGGACAAGACTGAATATATCACCTGATGAACTGATGGAAAGGTTTGTGCGCGGGGATTCTTCCCGCAATACCGAAGGCAGCGGCCTGGGCTTGTCCATAGCCCAAAGCCTGACACAGATATTGCAGGGAAAAATGATGCTGCATATAGATGGTGATATGTTCAAGGTTACATTGGTATTTGATGTGATATAAAGTTATGAAAAATTTATCTCAGTTGCAGAAAAAATATATGGCTGCCGCAGCGCTTCTGCTGCTGGCGATCCTTATGGGGCTGGCATGCTTTGTCCGGGGCAGGCAGATTATCGAGTTTGTATCCGACGGCGAAAAATTCCGCCGCTGGGTGGAATCCGGCGGCCGGTGGGCAAAAGCGGGCTTTGTCCTTATAATGGCGTTGCAGATAGTGCTGGCATTTATACCGGGCGAGCCACTGGAAATAGGCGCAGGATATGCTTTCGGCGTCGGCTGGGGCACGGCGCTTTGCCTGGCAGGATCTCTGCTGGGGTCTGTGGCTGTATTTGCGGCGGTAAGGCTTTTGGGACGCAGGCTGGTGTATCTGTTTTTCAAAAAGGAAGATGTGGACAGGCTGTCTTTTTTACAGGATGAAAAAAGGCTCAATATGATAATTTTCACCCTATTTCTTATTCCCGGTACACCCAAAGATGTTATGTCATATTTTGTGGGGCTGAGCAAAATGAAGCTGGGCAGCTGGATATTCATATCTACATTTGCCAGGTTTCCGTCCATAATAACATCCACTGCCGGCGGAAGTCTGGCGGGCAGCGGAAACTATATGTTTGCAGTTGTGGTTTTTGCCCTGACTGCGGCGGCAGCGGCTGCGGGAATGGCATTTTACGCAAAGACTGTCGGCCGACACTGATACGGAGGTGCGATAAATGAATTTTCTGACAGGTTTTAACATGGCAGTATCTGTTCTGTTTATGATTTTTTACTCTTATCAGATGCTGTATATTATTGTTCCGTTTTTTAAAAAGCAGAAAACAACCCCTGCGATACAAGACAAAAAATATGCGGTGCTGATATGCGCACGCAATGAGCAAAATGTTATAGGACAGCTGATTGACAGCATAAAGGCCCAGGATTATCCCAAAGATAAAGTTACAGTGTTTGTCCTGGCTGACAACTGCACCGACACCACTGCCGCCACAGCGCGCAGGGCAGGGGCTGTTGTGTATGAAAGGTTTGACAAAACATTCGTTGGCAAAGGCTATGCCATGGAGGCACTGCTGGAAAATATAAAGCGTGACTGGGGCGAGCATGCCTTTGACGGATATTTTGTTTTCGATGCAGACAATATCCTGGCAGAGGATTTTATCGGCCGAATGAATGATGTTTTCTGCCGGGGATATGACATTGTCACCGGTTACCGCAACAGCAAAAACTGGGGTGAAAACTGGATAAGTGCCGGTTATGCGTTGTGGTTTATGCGCGAAAGCCGGTTTCTGAACCTGCCCAGACATCTTTTGTCTGTCAATGCGGGTGTGTCCGGAACGGGTTTTATGTTTTCTGACAAAGTGCTGCGGGAAACAGGAGGCTGGCCGTTCCATCTGCTGACAGAAGATATAGAATTTACCATCAACTCTGTCCTCGGCGGTTACAGGATAGGATATTGCCACAATGCGGTATTTTTTGACGAGCAGCCGGTGAAGTTTTCACAAAGTTTTACACAGCGCATGCGCTGGGCAAAAGGGGTTTTCCAGGTCTTTGGCAAATACGGTCTTGATCTGTTTAAAGGCGCTTTGAAAGGGGATTTTTCCTGCTATGACATGATGATGAACCTGATGCCTGCGGCTTTGCTGGCATTTGTAAGCGTTTTGGTCAACGGTACAGCCTGCTTTATGTCAGTCATAACAGGACGGCGGCTGGATGTGATAGGCTTGGGTATAGCGATGTGGATTTATAATATGTATACCATGTTCCTGGCAATAGGCGCCGTGACCCTGGTAACACAATGGAAAAGGATATATGCACCGCGGCACAAAAAAGTGATGTATCTGTTCACATTTCCGCTGTTTATGATGACTTATATACCAATTTCAATGGCTGCTTTGTTTGTGGATGTGCAGTGGAAACAGATTGCACATACAGACAGCAAAAATTTGAGCGCCATAATCAATACAAAATAAATTTTGGCAATATATATAAAAAATTGATACATATGCAAAAGTTCCTGTCACATTCTGACAGGAATTTTTGTAAGGGTAACAAATTGTAAATTATTTGTAATCTAAAAGTCATTTACATTTTACGCAATACGACTATAATATTAAATCGTAGCATGTAAACAAAGATTTGCGTGCTGTTTTAATATATGAAAGTAATTTGTTAAAGTATATTTTGACTGAAAGACAGAAAAGGAAAGAAAAATGGAATTTATATTATATTTTAATATTATAGTGTCTGTTTTGTTTTTTATCTGCTATGCTTATCAGGTTTTTTATGTGTTCGTACCTTTCTTCAAAAAAGAACGGCCCCATAAAGAAACAAAGATGCACAGATATGCAGTGCTGATTTGCGCCAGGAATGAATCGGCTGTTATAGCTGATCTGGTAAACAGTATAAATGCCCAGGATTACCCGTCACGGCTTATAACAACTTTTGTAATGGCTGACAACTGCACCGACAATACTGCCGAAATAGCCAGAAATGCCGGCGCACAGGTGTATGAAAGATTTAACAAACAGCAGGTAGGTAAAGGCTATGCCATGGATGTGCTGCTGAAAAACATACACAGGGACTGGGGCGAAGATGCCTTTGACGCCTTTGTTGTTTTTGATGCTGACAATGTTTTGTGCGAAGATTACATCACCAACCTGAATGTGACCTTCTCTGACGGATATGATATAATAACCACATACCGCAACAGCAAAAACTGGGGCGAAAACTGGATAAGCGCCGGTTACGGACTGTGGTTTTTGCGTGAAAGTGAGTACTTAAACCATTCCCGTCATCTGATGGGCAACAGCTGCGCCGTTGGCGGAACAGGCTTTATGTTCTCCAACGAAATTGTAAAAAAACAGGGCGGCTGGCCGTTCCACCTGCTGACAGAAGATATAGAATTTTCCATAGACAATGTTCTGGGTGGCAGAAAAATAGGCTACTGTGGAACAGCTCAGTTCTTTGACGAACAGCCCACAAAATTTTCCGAAAGCTACAAACAGCGTCTGCGCTGGGCCAAAGGTTATTTCCAGGTATTTGCCAAATACGGCAAGACACTGATAAAAAAGACAATCGCCAGGGAAAATTTCTCCTGCTTTGATATGTCCATGTCAATAATGCCGGCGGCTGTATTGGCAATGGGCTCTTTCGTACTCAACATCACTTTATCACTGGCCGGATTTTTGCTGGGCTGGGATATGAGCATACTGATGGAAAGCTGCCTGATGAGTTTGGTAAACTCTTACCTGATGCTTTTCCTGGTGGGCGGCATAACCGTTATCACCCAGTGGAAAGACATTCACACTGCATGGTATAAGAAAGTACTGTACACATTCACATTCCCGTTGTTTATGTTTACATTCATACCGATTGCCATCTGCGCATTGTTCGGAAATGTAACTTGGCAGCCTATCGCTCATACACAGAGCGCCAGCCTGGCCACAATCAAACAGGGCAAGTAATATAGTTATATCAATGTTATAAAATTAAAAGACGCCTGCGGGCGTCTTTTTTGTTGCGTATGATAAAAGAAAAGGCAGGCTGATTTCAGCCTGCCTTTTGCGTTATGCTCGGGTTATAATCAGTTTTTCTTTACGGTAAATGTTACCTGTTCGCCGTTTATATCCCATGCTTTGGTGTAACCATCTTCGCATGCGGAATCTGTTATGCTGTCTGCCAGCACATTTTCCCGTATTTCTGCGGAGTTGTTTTTCATTATGCCGTAGATTTTTTCGTTGCCGGAAACACAGACATTTATTCTGTCCATTACCATAAATCCGGCTTCTTTTCTCATGGTCTGCAACTTGGAGATAATCTCCCTTACAAAACCTTCTTCCAGCAGCTGGGGGGTGATGTGAGTATCCAGCGCAACAATGATGTTGTTTTCGCTTACGCTTTCAAAGCCCTCGGTCTGCTTGGTTTCTATCAGCAGATCTTCCGCTGTCAGCTGAATATCGCCGGTGGACAGGGGCAGTGTGATATAGCCGTCTTTGTCCAGCTGTGCTTTGGCGGCCGTGCCGTCCAGCGCCCGCAGGGCGGAGCGTATTTCGCCGATCAGCTTGCCGTATTTGGGGCCCAGTGTTTTCAGCTGCGGTTTGAATGTGTAGCTGATATAGCCGGAAGCATCGTCAATTTCCTCGACCTCTTTTACATTCAATTCGTCAGCCAGAATTGCCTTGTAGTAATCGTTCAGGTGTCTGTCTGCCTTGATGTACAGCTTTGCCAGAGGCTGACGGTTTTTGATGTTGGCAGCGTTTCTTGCGTTGCGCGCCAGGGTGCTGGCCTGCAAAACCAGGTCCATGTCAGCTTCCAGATTTTTGTCTATCAGTTTTTCATCATATTCCGGGAAGGCACACAGATGTATGCTTTCGGGGGCAGTCTTGTCGTTGGTGCGCACCAGGTTCTGATAAATTTCCTCGGTCATGAAGGGGATCATGGGGGCGGCAGCCTTGCACAAGGTTACCAGCGCAGTGTACAAAGTCATGTAAGCGTTGACTTTGTCCTGTTCCATGCCTTTGACCCAGAATCTTTCCCTGCTTCTGCGCACATACCAGTTGGACAGATCGTCCACAAATTCCTGCAAAACTTTGCTGGCTTCGGGTATGGCGTAATTTGCCAGATATCCGTCTACATCTTTAACCATGCTGTTCATTCTGGACAGTATCCACTTGTCCATTACGGACAGTTTGTCATATTCCAGGGTGTATTTTGTCCGGTCAAATTTGTCGATGTCGGCATAGAGGATAAAGAATGCGTAAACATTCCACAGTGTACCCAGGAATTTTCTCTGATATTCCACAACGGCTTTGTCATGGAAGCGGTTGGGCAGCCAGGGGGCACTGTTGGCGTAGAAGTACCAGCGTATGGCGTCTGCACCGAATTTTTCCAGCGCCTCAAATGGGTCTACCGCGTTGCCTTTTGATTTGGACATCTTCTGTCCGTTTTCGTCCTGAACATGGCCCAGAACGATAACATTTTCAAAAGGAGCTTTGTTGAACAGCAGTGTGGATATGGCCAGCAGAGAATAGAACCAGCCTCTGGTCTGGTCCACCGCCTCACTGATGAACTGGGCGGGGAACTGGCTTTCAAACAGCTCTTTGTTTTCGAATGGATAGTGGTGCTGTGCAAAAGGCATGCTTCCGGAGTCAAACCAGCAGTCGATAACCTCCGGCACGCGTTTCATCTGCTTGCCGCATACAGGACAGGTGATGGTCACAGCGTCGATATACGGGCGGTGCAGTTCGATATCATCCGGGCAGTTGGGGGACATCTGTTTCAGCTCTTCTATGCTGCCGATGGCGTGTTTGTGGCCGCATTCACATTCCCAGATGTTCAGCGGTGTGCCCCAGTAACGGTTTCTGGATATGCCCCAGTCCTGAACATTTTCCAGCCAGTCGCCGAAACGGCCTTTGCCGATGGACTGCGGTATCCAGTTGATTGTATTGTTGTTGCGGATAAGGTCATCTTTGACTGCGGTCATCTTGATGAACCATGAATCCCTTGCGTAGTAGATAAGGGGGGTGTCACAGCGCCAGCAGTGGGGGTAGCTGTGTTCAAATTTGGGGGCGGCGAACAGTTTTCCGCTTTCGCGCAGGTCTTTGAGGATTTCCTCGTCAGCCTTTTTGCAGAATATTCCGGCCCATTTTGTTTCCCGGGTCATTTCACCCTTCTGGTCCACCAGCTGTACCAGCGGCAGGCCGTATTTTCTGCCCACATTGGCGTCGTCTTCACCAAAGGCGGGGGCGATGTGTACCACACCGGTACCGTCGGTGGTGGTTACATAGCTGTCGCAGGTCACATACCAGCATTTTTCCTTGGGGCTGACAAAATGCCACAGGGGTTCGTATTCCTTGTATTCCAGGTCGGTGCCTTTGAAATGCCGGAGCACTTCGTATTTGCCTTCGCCCAGCACTTTGTCGCACAGTTCGTTTGCCAGGTAGTAAACCTCGCCGTTTTCGTATTTTACTTTTACATAATCCACTTCCGGGTTTACGCACAAAGCCACATTGGAGGGCAGTGTCCAGGGGGTTGTGGTCCAGGCCAGGATGTATTCATCGGCGTCTTTTACCTTGAATTTGGCAATGGCGGAACGCTCTTTTACATCTTTATAACCCTGGGCAACCTCGTGGCTGGACAGAGGTGTTCCGCAGCGGGGGCAGTAGGGAACGATTTTGAAGCCTTTGTACAGCAGGCCTTTTTCCCATATCTGTTTCAGTGCCCACCATTCGCTTTCGATGAAGCTGTTGTCATAAGTTACATAGGGGTGCTCCATATCGGCCCAGAAACCAACTGTGCCGGAGAAATCTTCCCACATGCCCTTGTATTTCCACACGCTTTCCTTGCACTGTTTGATAAAGGGTTCCAGGCCGTAGGCCTCTATCTGTTCCTTGCCGTTGATGCCGATGTTTTTTTCCACTTCCAGCTCTACGGGCAGGCCGTGGGTGTCCCAGCCGGCTTTTCTGGGTACAAATTCGCCCTTCATTGTGTGATAACGGGGTATCATGTCCTTGATAACCCTGGTCAGCACATGGCCGATATGAGGTTTGCCGTTGGCCGTGGGGGGGCCGTCGTAAAATGTGTATGTGGGGCCTTTCTTTGTAGCCTCCATGGATTTTTCAAAGATGTGGTTTTCCTTCCAGAACTGCTCAACTTCCTTTTCTCTGGCTACAAAGTTGAGGTCGGTGGGAACTTTTTTGTACATGTTTTTGTTTTCCTCCTTAACATTCCGGTTGCAGTAGATATAAAACAAAAACCCTTGTCCCGTGTAAACAGGACAAGGGTATAAAATAACCTTGTTTAACCACCTATTACAACATACAGATAATATGCTTTTCCGCTAACGGGGAAACTCCGGAGAGGCTTACTTGCATAGGCGTTGGGCCTTCGGCTCGAAAGTGATATTCGCCCTTCCGATACTTTTGCCCGGCTTGCACCGACCCGGACTCGCTGAAAATTTCTCGCTGGAAAGGTTACTGTCTTTGTCATCGCCTTTGTTTTCTTGTCACAGACCCTTTTGGCCTGATAACAAAAGAATATAATATTTTTATTTAATTGTCAAGGATGCAGGCGGCTTTATGGCATGATAAAAATAATATGTGCTTTGAAAATAAAATTTTTATTGGGATTTTATTCATAGTTTATTCATATTTTTCTTAACTTTCTGTAATATCTGTTTGTATGGTATTGAAAGGCTGTATTTTTATAATAAAATGAAATCAGAAGTATCGAGGTGATTGTATGAAAAAGGTATTGCTGATAAACGACATGGCCGGGTACGGCAGGATATCCTACGGCGTTATGAGCATGGTGCTGGCAAGCAAAGGCTTTCATGTCAGCAGTCTGCCCACTGCGCTGGTGTCCAATACGCTGGATTACGGAGAATTTGAGATACTATCCACCGAAAATTTTATGAAAAATACCATTGATGTGTGGGATAAGCTGGGATTTTCCTTTGATGCGGTGGCCACAGGCATTACCATCAGCGACAGCCAGGCAAAGCTGGTGTCGGATTACTGCAAAAAGCTGAAAGGAAAGGGCGTTAAGATTTTCTGTGACCCGGTGATGGGTGACGACGGAATTCTGTATCCCGGCATAGGCGAAAAGACGGTGGAATACCTGCGCGAAATAGTAAGCGTGGCGGATTATATTGTGCCCAATTATACAGAGGCGGTTTTCCTGGCTGGAGAACAGTGGAACGGCGAAGAAACTGACCATGCCGGCGCCTGTCGCCTGTGCGAAAAATTGCAGGCTATTGGTGTTGAAAATGTGATTATAACCAGCGCAAAGGTGGACGGCAAAGACTGTACCTTGCTGAAAGAGGGTAAAAATGATATGCAGATACTGACCTTTGACAAGGTGCCGGTGAGGTTTGTGGGCACAGGAGATTTGTTCTGTGCGCTGTTTATGGCCGGCGTCCTGGGCGGTGACGGAGCCCGGCGGGCCCTGCGCAAGGCGATGGATAAGGTAAGGGAACTGATAATAAAAGACATTGAAAACCCTGACAAATACGCCGGGGTAAGAATAGAAAGATATTTTGAGGAGTTGTGATATTATGCCCAGACCGAAGATAAAAATTACCATAGTGGACCGCCTGGGGCCCAAGGGCTGCCACCGCGGCTGCAAAGTGGGGGACAGTTATGATTTTGACACCGAAAGGGGAAATATGTGCCCCATGGCCGCCCATGTGGCCTTCCCTTACATAGATATACTGCGCTACGGCGGACAGGTGCCGGGCAACCGGGAAAACACCGCGGTGTTTTCCTGCCCGGATGTGGACACTATATTGGTTTATAAGATAGAAAAACAGGAATAAGTGCATATTGCACAATAGTTTTTAACTTATAAATATCAGAATTATTGATAGTTAAAATGTAAAATGGTAAGATTTAATTAAAGAATGCTGTAAAGGCTGACTTT
>CASFSP010000133.1 GCA_949297385.1 uncultured Oscillospiraceae bacterium | reverse complement strand
TTTTTTATGATAGTTAGTGTTTAGTTTTTAAATTGCATACTGAAATATTTATAGGTTTGATTGTAAATTTACCCCAAAAATAAATATAAAAAGATGTGGGAAGAAAACGACAGCGTGGAAAATACCGGCGTTTTCAGTTGTTTTTTACTTTTTAAATTTTAAGCCATTCCCTCCTTATTATATCGAAATATTGCATATTTTGCCATTTGTCAAATGTGTGCAGGGAAATAAACAGTGTTTTCCAGTATATTTTACACTATAAAGCAGGAAATATCAAAGCAAAAACATTATGCGGTTTATAAAAACAGTACACAGTGTATAAAACCAGGATTATTATATGGCTGTAAAAGCGGGGCTGTAACCATAACAGGGTTGCCGGAAGCTTTACTTTGTTGCAGATAAAAACAAATAACACCCATGCACATACATGAGTGTTATTTTTGTATCGGTTACGCCGCCATATTTTCCCGGGCGATGTTGTCTATGGTATCCAGCATGTTCCGGGCGAATATGCCGTATCCGCTTTCCACCTGATTTACAAACACATGGGTTACAGCACCCACAAGGTATCCATCCTGGATTATGGGACTGCCGCTCATTCCCCGCACAATGCCGCCGGTCAGTGACAGAAGACGGCTGTCGGTTATTCTGATAACCATGTTTTTGTTTACATCTTCCGCATTCAGAGAAATTTTTTCTATTTCTATTTCATATTTTTCCGGCTCGGTACCGTTTATGGTGGTAAGAATATAGGCCTTTCCTGTTTTTACCTGGGCAGGGCTGGCCACCGGCATCGGATTTTCATTTTCCATTGTCCATGCCTTTCCGTACACACCGGTCGCTCCGTTGTGCAGCACGCTGCCGCTTCCTATGGTGGACAGGAATGTGCCTTTCAGCCGTCCGGCGCTGCCGTTTTTGCTTTTTACAATGCCGGTAATTTTTACCGGTACGATTTCACCTGATAAAAGCCTGAGCTCCTGCTGGGTATCCACATCCTTTATTCCGTGACCCAGTCCGGCAAAATATCCCAGATTGTATTCGTAGAATGTCATAGTGCCTATTCCGGCGCCGGAATCACGCACCCACATACCGCTGCGCCAGGTGTCGCTGCTGGCGTCTTTTACAGCCTGCAATGTGGTGCTGTCTTCTTTTTCACCGCGTATATAACTTATTTCCAGCGGCTGCGAAGCGCTTTTTGATATTATTTTCCCCACATCTTCATTTGTCTGCACCAGCTGCCCATCTATATGGGTTATGATATCTCCCAGCTTCAGACCGGCCGCCTTGGCTGGGTTCTGGTAGCCGTTTTGGGTCAGTATATCAGAAAACCCCACTACCATTACCCCGTCGCAGAACATTTTTATGCCAAATGGCTTTCCGGAAACATTTACATATCTTTCCTCTGTCTGGCGTATATTCACTTCTTTCAGCGGAAAGACGCCGAATAGCGATGCGGTGTACGACAGGCTGCTGTCAGACTGCCGTATCTGTCTTTGCACAGCACTTTCGCCCATGGGGCGCAGGCTGACCGCGGGCAATGACTGTATGGTTATGTTTTCACCGTAGTTAAAATACATTGTATCCGGAATTTTGCCGGCCGTATAAGCGCACATCATGGACATGCATGCAGCCGCAAACAAAGCTGACTTTATAATTTTCTTGAACAATTTGCATTCCTCCAAACCACAAGCTATTATGCCCGTAAACCTTCGCTTTATAACCAGAAAGAAAAAACACGCTGAAACCAGCGTGTTTTTTCCATCGCTTATATTTGTTTTTAGAGGAGTGCTTTCGCAAAGAAAGCTGCATGAAAAATTATTGGCCTTGTTACACTTTGGCCATACAGGCAATGCCTGTTTGCCTGTATGTTTATATTATAGTAGCCCTATGTGACGGCTGTATGAATGCACGGTGTAAATTTTGAGTATTTTATAAAAATAAGATGAAAAAGAAAAAAGTATGAAATTTTTGGCGAATTGTTGACGCAGGATAAAAAAAGGTGTATTATAAATAAAAAGTTTACTTGTGAACTATTTGGAGAAAACAATGTGTATTCACAGCAGCAAAAATGACGCATGTTCCTCCGGTTGGCAGGAGGTTTTTATATCATTGGCCAGCGCTTTCCGCAGGTATAAGAAATTTCTGAGTTTCTGCGCAGGACGCTATGGTCTCAGCTTTGGTCAAATCAGTATTTTGCTGACAATGTACCGATTCCCGTCTTTGGACAGCGCCGGGAAAATTGCTCGTAAATTGGATATAACCAAAGGCCTGGCCAGCCGAAATGTGGACAGCTTGTGCCGCAAGGGCTTTTTGCTGGCCGTTGAAGACAGGCAGGATAAAAGAATAGTCAGGCTGACAATGAGCCAAAATGCCAGGCAGATATGCCGGCAGGTGCAGCGGAACAGCCGGCGGATGTATTCTGCGGCCGCAAAGGGGATTTGCCCTCGGGACATGGCAACGGCCTTGGATGTGCTGGAAAAAATGTCCGCAAACATGGAAAAACGGTAATGGCCGGAATATTTTCCTTTAAATAAAGATTGTTTCACGCGCCATGTGCGCATTAAAATACCTTTTCCTTTATTCATATATCTCAAAAGACAAAGAGCCGGCATTTTGCAGCCGGCTCTTTGTCTTTATACAGATAAAAATGTTAAAAACAGGTGTATTTATTGACATTGGCGCCGCGGAAAGAGTACAATAATTATAACTAATTTTCAAGGAGAAAGAAATTGAGCAGGGACAATAACAAATCAGCCGCACCGATATATGCGGTAGCCGCTTTATGGGTTTTCTGGATGATATTTTTCCCGCTGTACAGCGTGGGACATTATATTTTGCTGGTGCTTTCCTCATTGATTTTGTACAATATTGTTACCAATGCAGGGCTGAAAAAAGTCCGGCGGAATCAGCAACCCGAAAAACAGCAGGCAGAGCCTGAAAAGAATGCACCCACTGGAAATGACCAGGTGGACAAACTGATAAAGGACAGGGATCTGGCGGTAAAAGAGATGCGCCGCCTGGACGACAACATTAAAGACGAAAAGATATCCCGGCAGATAAACGACCTGGAAGCCACAACCCAAAAGATATTTGACTATGTAATAGTTCACCCGGACAAAATAGGGCAGATAAGCAAGTTTTTGAATTATTATCTGCCCACCACATTGAAGCTTCTTAATACATACGACAGAATGGGTGCCCGGGGTGTGGAAGGCGAAAACATCACCGGAACCATGCAGAAAGTGGAAGATACGCTGGAAATGGTTGTAAGTGCTTTTCACAAACAGCTGGATACTCTTTTTGCAGGTGAAGCGATAGATGTCAGCGCAGATATAACCGTTATGGAAAATCTTATGAAAAACGAAGGACTTACCGACGACGGACTCGGCCGGTATAACATAACACAGGAATAAAGGAGAGAAACCAACATGAACGAAAACAAATTTGCCCCCCAGCTTACCCTTGAACCCCGGCAGCGGGAAGAGGTGCCACAGCTCACACTGGAACCGATGACACAGCCCTCCGAAGAAGAAAAAGCAATGGCCTTGCAGGAGAAAAGAGACCTTAATGCAGTTCATCTGGATGAAAGCATGCTCAATGAGCAGGAGCAGAAGATGGTGGATGAGTTCAGTAAAAAAATAGACATTACTAACTCAAATATGGTTTTGCAGTACGGCGCCGCAGCCCAGAAGAATATAGCCAATTTCTCTGAAACAGCGCTGAACAGCGTAAGGACAAAGGACCTGGGTGAAATAGGCGATGACCTGGCCGACCTGGTAAACGAGCTGAAAGGTTTTGACGCAGTAGAAGAGAAAAAAGGTATTTTCGGTTTTTTCAAAAAACAGGCGAATGCTCTGGAAAATCTGAAAACAAAGTACACCTCTGCGGAAAAAAATGTAAACAAAATTGTCCGGGCACTGGAAAATCATCAGATTGTACTGATGAAAGACGTAGCCATGCTGGACCAGATGTATGCGCTGAATGAAAAATATTTCAAGGAGCTGACCATGTATATCCTGGCCGGTAAAAAGCGCATTGAAGAGATAAAAGCCGGAGAGCTGGAACAGTGCCGCCAGAAGGCGCAGGCCAGCGGCAGCCCCGAAGATGCTCAGGCATACAATGACATGGTAAATCTCATCAACCGTTTTGAGAAAAAGATACATGATCTGGAACTGACCAGACAGATATCCATACAGATGGGCCCCCAGACCAGACTGCTTCAGAACAACGATACGCTGATGATTGAAAAAATACAGTCCAGCCTGGTGAATACCATACCCTTGTGGAAAAGCCAGATGGTTATCGCCCTTGGTCTGGAACATTCCAGGCAGGCCACAATGGCTCAGCGTGAAGTGACAGAAATCACCAACTCCATGCTGAAAAAGAATGCTGATCTGCTGAAATCCAGCACAATTGAAACAGCCAAAGAGGCAGAGAGAAGCATTATTGACATCGAAACATTGCAGCATACAAATCAGCAGCTGATATCAACTTTGGACGAAGTGATGAAGATACAGACAGAAGGCGCTGCCAAACGCAAAGCCGCCGAGGCAGAGCTGGGCAGAATTGAAGGCGAGCTGAAAGCAAAACTGCTGGAACTGCGCCGGTAAATTATCGCCTGTAAAATATTTTTTGTAATTTGGGAGTTAAGATGGAATTTTTCAAAAAACGCAGTACCGCATGGGTTGTTCTTATACTTGTTGTGCTGATAGCGCTTTTTAACGGATTGAGGAACAAGCCTGCTGATGAAGTGCAGATACTGCCCAGCGGTCAGTATGTTCAGGACAATGCCGATGTACTGTCCCGGGATACGGAAGAATACATAACCAAAATGAACAACGGCCTTGTGTCAAAGGTCGGCGGTGAAATACATGTTATAACGCTGGACACCACCGGTGGACAGCGGGCACTGGATACTGCTATTGACCGGGGTATAGACCTTAACCTGTCAGCCAACAGCTGTGTTTTTCTGATAGCTGTGGACGATATTGACCGGGCAATAGTGCAGGGAGAAGAGCTTATTTATGCTTTCTATGATGACGATCTTACACGGCTGCTGCAAAACTCCTTTACAGTGCAGGACTTTGAAAGCAAAAACCTGGACAGGCCCGCAAAAGAAGCTTTTGGTAAACTGATAGGAATGTACGAGGATTATTACGGTATAAGTGTAAGCCCGTCAGAAAATGTAACCGTGCAGGAGCACAGCCGGGCAGGAACTGTCAGCAGCTTTGTAACAGTTATGATAGTTGTCCTGCTGAT
>CASFSP010000132.1 GCA_949297385.1 uncultured Oscillospiraceae bacterium | reverse complement strand
GAAGCGATATAGCACTGACTCTCCTGCCAGGAGGCGCCCTTGCCCAGGTATCCTGTATATGGGGTGTACCGCTCGGCTATCAGTGCGCCGTCCTCATTTTCTTTTACTGCAAAATATCCGCACAGCACCAACCTGTATTCACTGCCGGATGAATATATGAATTCAACTTTTCTGCCGCACACCTCATCCCGGCTGCCCAGCTGCTGCCGTGCCTGTTCTTTGCTTTGGCTGTATTTGCCGGCTTGCAGGCTGAGCAGCTCGTCATAAGAAATCTCATAAACTGTCACGCTTTCCACAGCCATATCCCGGCCGGATGCCGGCATTTCCCGTTTTTGTCCGACTGCAAAATAAACAATACCTGCCGCAATAAGCAAAACAACAACTGCGGCTATAATCTTCTTGTTGTTTTTACCCACATCATCACCGCCTTAGCATTTTAAGTATGTTCGTAAAAAACTTTATTTGTTTCTTTTATTGTACCATACACAGGCTGAAAATCAAATACAAAAAAACCGAACTTTTACCTTTTGGCAAAAGTCCGGTTTATATCTGGTGCACCATCAGGGACTCGAACCCGGGACCCACTGATTAAGAGTCAGTTGCTCTACCAACTGAGCTAATGGTGCAAATTTAACTTGCTATAATATTATAGCACCAAAAAAAGAAAATGCAATAGTTTTTTTAAATTTTTTTGGTTTTTGATAAAATATTTACGGCCGCCGCTAATGACGGCCGTGATTTTTGCGGATATGTATCTATCTGAAAAGTATAAACAGCTGAGCCGCCGCCACTGTCATCAGCCCGGCCACAGCTATGGACAGGCCGCTCATGGCGCCTTCCACCTGTCCCATTTCCATGGCCTTTGAGGTGCCTATGGCGTGGCTGGCGGTGCCGATGGCCACGCCTTTTGCCACCGGGTGTGTTATACCAAACAGCCTTGTCACAGCGGTGCAGGTCATATTGCCGAAAATACCTGTCAGCACTATCACCGGCACGGTTATGGTGGACATTCCGCCCAGTTCGTCGGCAACACCCACGCCTATGGCGGTAGTTATGCTTTTGGGCAGAAGTGTGGCATATTGCCGGCTATCCAGGTTGAATATAACCGCCAAAGCCAGTATTCCCAGACATGAGACTATCACTCCGCTGAAAATTCCGACCAGTATTGCCGCCATGTTGCTTTTCAGCATTGACAGCTGTCTGTACAGCGGCACAGCCAGGCAAACAGTGACAGGCGTCAGGAAATAGCTTATATATTTTGCGCCCCGCTCATAAACCGAATAGTCTATATCGGTGACCAGCAGAAAAGCACATATAAGCACCACTGAAATAAGAATAGGGTTGAAAAGCGGGTTTTTAAATTTATTTTTCAACAAGTTCCCGATTTCAAAAGCCGCAAGAGTTATAAACACACCGAAAAACCGTGAAGATGTAAAAAATTCCATTTATTTGCCCTCCTGCTTTTCTATTATGTACTGTGTAACCTTGCCGGCGGCTGCCAAAACCAGCGGAGTCACCAGCGCTATTGCGCACAGGCTGGGCAGCAGCATACTTTGCAGCCGGTCCCAGGCGGCAATTATGCCCACCGCACCGGGAACAAACATAACAGCCATTATCTCTATAAGAAAATCGGAAACAGTTCCCACGCTTTCCGGTTTAATGGCATTGCTGTAAAGCAGTATAAACATTATCACCAGCCCGTAAATTCCGGCAGGTATCGGAAAAGGCAGTATAAATCGCAGTCCTTCCCCGGCAAATGACACAGCGATTATAATCGCCAGCTGTTTGAGATATTTCATATTTCTCCTTTCCGGCTTTTGCCGGCCCTTTTAAAAATTTTAAAAAAAACCGCCGCAAAAGCGGCGGCGTTTGTCTTTTGGATTATCTTTTATATTATTCTTCCCAGATGGGGTGTTTCAGAACCCAGCGGCCTGTGGAATCTTTTTCGAATATGTCGCGGTTGTAGAATTTGTCTATAATCCGCCAGAATTCAGCTTCGCTGTATCCGCAGAATTCGCAGAAATCCCTTACGCACAGCGGGTCAAGGTCGTGGTCATGCTTTTTGATAACCTCTTTGGCCTCTTCCCTGTCCATCATACCGTAACGGATATAGCGGGCGGTGTAGTCTGTGGCAGCCGCATGGCCGAATTTGGGATATTTCAGCCAGGAGTGTACCAGGTATGCACGGGAGTCTATCTGGTCAAAGTTTTCCGCATGGTGTGTTCTGTCCCATTCATGGGTCAGGTCATGGAATCCACGGCTTTTGGCCAGCTGGTAGTTTTTGTAGCTGTTCCAGGGCAGGAAATAGCTGAGATACATGGGATCCAGTCTGTCCAGCTCTTCCTTGCTGGGTGCCTTTGTCAGTGCCAGGGCCGCAGGCTCTATACCATAGCTGAGCAGTTCTTCCTCGTCCATGCCGGAGGCAACGCCGTTTTCAATCTGGCCTTTGGCAGAATATGTTTCCTCGTCATCGCATCCGCCGTATTCATAGCTTACATTTTCGCCGTATACCAGCAGCATGGTGTTGAACTTCAATGCCATGTGCAGCGGGAAGGTGTAGATATGGCGGTCGATGTACCATGTGGGCTTGCCGTATTTTTCAAACATGGCACGCATCAAAATTTTCTGTGTTTTGATGTCCGGTTTACAGCTGATTATCGGGCAGCCAAACTCTTCGCTGATGTTTTTCAGGTTGTGTTTTCCCGCTTCTGTCATAGGGAAATTGTCTTCAACACTGAACAGTATAGGAGTCATTTTCATGACTTCTTTCATTATATACACCTGGAAGTGACTATCCTTACCGCCTGAAACGGCAATAGCACAGTCGTACTGTCCGGGGCCGTTGCATCCCCTGTACTTGTCACAAAGGGCTTCAAACTCCTTCCAGCGGGCGTCCCAATCAATTTCTTTTCTTTTTTCATAATGGTTGCAGGCGCTGCAAACGCCGTTTTCATCAAATGTAATTCCCGGGCGGGTGTCCGGCATTGTACATTTCTTGCAGTATTTCATAGTTTCACTCCTTTTAGGTTAATATTTTGCGCAATACAATGTTTAGTATTATACTATTTTGCCGATTTTTTTTCAATAGTGTATACAAAATCTTTACAAAATGATATAATTTTGTATGTTTGCGGTTATAATTTTACTGTGATATCAGGGAGGTAATATCCATGAATAAAACATACAGCAAAAAAGACTTTATCAATGATCTGTTTTACGACATACTGGGCAGCGTAATATTCGCGGTATCTGTAAACAGCTTTGCAAAGCCGGCTCATTTTGCCACCGGCGGCGTTGGCGGTCTTGCGCTGATTTCCAACTATCTGTTTTCCCTGCCCATAGGTGTTACCCAGATGATTATAAATATCCCCCTGATTCTTTTAAGCTACAAAATTTTGGGGAAATTTTTCATACTGCGCACAGCCAAAACAATGCTGGTAATGAGCTTCATAATGGATGCGCTGGCACCGGTACTGCCCCGGTACGGCGGTGATGTGATGCTGGCAGCTTTGTTCACCGGTATACTGGACGGCATGGGTCTGGTGCTGATATATCTGCGCGGCGGCTCCACCGGCGGTGTGGATTTTCTTACAATGTCCATAAGGAAAAGCCGCCCTCATATATCTTTGGGCAGCCTGTCCATGGCTGTAAACTTTTTTGTGCTGACCTGCGGAGCTCTGGCTTTCAGAAATATTGATGCTGCTCTGTACGGAGCACTGGCCACTTTTACCAGCGGAATAATTGTGGACAAAATAATGTACGGTGCAGGAGCCGGAAAAATGCTGCTGATAATAACAGACAAAGGCAAACAGGTTGCCCGGGCCATAGACCAAACAACCGGACGCGGCAGCAGCATAATGGAAATAAAAGGGGCTTACACCGGTGATAGCAAACAGATGATAATAAGTGCTATGAGCAAAAACCAGGTGTTTGCCGCGCGCAGAAACGCCCACGATATAGACCCGGAATGTTTTGTAATGATAAGCAGTACAGACGAAGTATTCGGAAACGGATTTAAAGAAAACCATGATTAGTGCAGCAATTATTTATATATTTATAAACCTTATCACCTTTGCCGCTTTCGGCCTGGACAAACGCAAAGCGGTAAAAGGGCGCTGGCGCATAAGTGAAAAAACCTTGTTGGCCATGTGCCTGTTTATGGGCGCGGCCGGCGGATGGGCAGGAATGAAAGTTTTTCGCCATAAAACTGCCAAATGGTATTTTGCCTTTACCGTTCCGGCCATGGCAGTTTTACAAATTTCGGCAATAGTATATTTTACATACATTGCATAGTTTTTTACCGATAGAAATAAAAGAAGCCCCCTTTCCGGGGGCTATTTTTATATCTCTCTGTGGTAAAAAAGCGGTTTTTCATATCTCATATCCAGAATACCGTAACAGCTGAACGGGTTTGCCGACGGCATTACACTGCCGGGATTGAACATATACAACCCATCAAAATATTCATAATACCGGCTGTGGGTATGACCATACAGCGCTATATCCACACCCATGCTGACGCAAGCTTTGCGCAGGGGCAGCAGGCTCATTTTCACATGATAGCCGTCGCCGTGGCATATAAAAATTTTATACCCCTTTACGCTGATTACCTCTTTTGTAGGCATGGCGGTGTTCACATCGCAGTTGCCTGCCACAGCGCTGACAATGTTGTATTCCGGGTTGGCCGCTTTCAGGGTTATTATGTCATTCAACCCGTCGCCCAGAAAAATAATATTTTTTATATCATTTTCCTTTTCCAAAATACGGTTGAGATAGTTTTTATATCCGTGGGTATCGCTGATAACAAGATATCTCATCTTACTGCCGCCTTTCTTCTTTCAGTTTCATTGCCGCTTTGTACACTTCGCTTTTACCGAAAGGTGTTTTGGCGCAGACCTGCTTTGCCGCATCGCTGAGGCTGAGGTTTTCCTTTTGTGCCAGGTCAAGACAGTTTTTGGCCACCTCTTCCAGGCTCTGTGTCTGCCGCTGTATTTCCGGCCGTCCGGAAAGCACCAGCACAAATTCGCCTTTCGGCGGGTTGGCACTGTAATATTCCAGCGCCCGGCCAACAGTGGTAAGTTTTATCTCTTCGTGCAGTTTTGTCAGTTCCCTTGCTATTGTCATTGGCCTGTCCCGGCCGAAAAAAGTTTCAAAATCGCGCAGTGTGTTCAGCAGCTTGTGGGGCGCTTCGTAAAAAATCATCGTCCTTTTTTCGCCTATCAGGCCGTTTAAGTGCTCCAGCCTTTGCTTTTTCACCGTTGACAAAAAACCCTCAAAACAAAACCTGCCGGTGTCCTGGCCGCTGACGCAAAGCGCCGTTATAACAGCGCTGGGTCCGGGTATCGGCACCAGCTGTATACCGGCCCGGTGAGCCTGTTTTACCAGTATCTCGCCCGGGTCGCTGATACAGGGAGTGCCGGCGTCACTGCACACGGCGCAGGTTTCCCCGGCCATCACCCTGCTGATTATGTAATCGCCTTTTTGTTTTAAATTGTGCTCATAATAACTGACCAGCGGCTTTTTGATACCAAAATGGTTGAGCAGTTTTACGCTTACCCTGGTGTCCTCGGCGGCGATAAAGTCCGCCTCTTCAAAAGCCTGCCTTATCCTGGGGGTCAGATCTCCCAGATTGCCTATGGGCGTGGCTACAACATAAATTTTACCTGACATAATAGCTCCGTTTCATTATACAAATTGTAATATACTAACAAAATATTATATTTTGTCGTAAATTTTCAGAACTTCCCGGGAAAAACCGCCTTTTTCGTCCTCCATTATCAGATCCGGCATTACGGTGAGGGACACGCCCCCGTTTTTCCTGCCGTCGACCAATACCAGCCACGGATGGGGACTGTTTTTGCGCTGGCGGACAAATCGTATGACTTTGGGTTCTATCCTGTGCTTTTTCATCGCATAAATAACCGACGCCAGCTGGTCCGGGCGCTGGCAGACACACAGTTTGCCGTTGTCCTTCAGAAGCCTGAAAGCCGCCGCTGCCACATCGTCGTCAGTCAGTGTCAGCTGATGGCGGAAGCTGGCCTTTTTTGCATCGTCCTTTGGTTTTCCGGCGGTGAAGTATGGAGGGTTGCAGCTGACAAGTTCAAACTGCATATCAGTCTGCCAAAGGCGGATATCCGCATTTACTGCCTGCAAATTTTCAAATTTGTTCAGCTGTATGCTGTTTTCCATCAGCCGGGTGCCTTCGCCGTCTATTTCCAGCGCCACTGCCAGACCTTTGTGACCGCGGTCTTTCCAGCGCAGCGGTATAATACCACAGCCGCTGCCGATGTCCAGCGCGTTCTGGGCATATTTCAGCTGACAGAAATCGCTGAGCAGAAAAGCGTCGGTGCCAAAACGGTGGGTGGAATTTATGCAGACTTTCGTGCCGTGAGCCAATGTTTCTATATCGTATGTCATATTCCCTATAAAAGTTAAATGGCTGAGTTTTCACGCCCGGCCATTCAACATATCCTTATCTTACAAAATAACTGCCTGCCGACTGTATGTTTTCCAGTGTTGTTCCGTCGGTCATCCACAGGGCAAAATGAGTAATTCCGTTGTCCCGTGCACTTTTTTTCAGGCTGTTTACCGCCGAAATATCGCTTACCTGTGAAGCATCGACAGTAATTATAACATTTTCTGCGCCCAGCTGGAAGGGATGAACAATATACTGGGCATAATCTCCGCCGGAAGCTGTGGCTGAATATTCAAACTGCCATATGGCCCTGCCGCCTTTGGCAGAAACCTTGCTTTTCAGCGTATTCAGCAGGTTTTTCATATTCGCCAGAACCTGTTCTGTGCTGGCTCCGAAATCCCTTTTATCCAGGCTATAACCGGTAGGCGTGGAGTATCCGGCATAAACTATCTCTTTTATTCCTTTTGCCAGAATTTCGTCTGTAATGTCAGTTATATATGACTGCATTATACTGCTGGCCGGGTTTGCCCAGGATTTTCCGCCCAACGCGGCGCTGGTGTCCAGCCAGAGACTTTCGGTGCCCTGATATTTTACGGCGGCATTTCTTTCAACAGATGAAATCATTTTGTCCATAAAGGTATAAACCCTGGCAACAGGTGTGATGCCGTTTTCATTCATCTTCTTCACAACCATATCAAGATCTGCCACTGTATCAGCTTTCAGCTTTTGGGCATATTGATTTTCAGAATTGTAGTGTATATATCCATTGGAGTCTTTCAGGTCAAAAACACAATGGTCTGCACCGGCCGCTTTGGCGGCGGCAATAACACCGTCTATGCCGCTTTCACTGGTCATCTGGGAAATGTCCGCATAAAAGTAAATGCTTGTATCAGAAACCTGCACAGGCTCCGAACCGGACTGTGACTGCTGTCGATCAGAAGAATCCGGCTGCTGCCGTGAGGAAATCTGCTCTGAAGGAGCAGAAAAATCCAGGTTGGCAAAAAAGTTTACCACAGGTTTGCCCAGGAAAAACCCGGCCGCAATCAGCAGGATCACACCTGCTGTAACAGTCAGTATTTTTTTAAATACGGCTGACTTGGGCGAGTTGGAGTTTCTTTTGTATCTTTTTATTTTTACCGGTTTTGGGGTTTTAGCCATATAAAATCTCCTTTTTAAAGGGCTACCCTGTGTCCAGTAAGGGCATAGACCGCCAGGGCAAGAACGGAAATATATATAAGGGTTATGGGCAGGCCGCGGAAATTGGCCGGCACCAGATCATGGCGTATTTTTCTTTCACCTTCAATTATCAGCAGCATTGCAAGCATATAGCCTATGCTGCTGCCAAAAGCAAAGCCGACTGTTTCAACGAGGGTAAGACCCAGTGTGGTGGTAAAAATTATAGTTCCCACTATGGCGCTGTTTATACTGGCACTGGTTATGGAGTATATCATTCTTTTAAAAGTGGATTTTTTCACCGCTATGCTCAAAACAAATACCACCAGAATATAGCTTACGGTACAGCATACAACTATCAGCACCGGTGTGACAAACCTTGTGTACCGGGCAAAAGGTGTAAAACCTATAACCGGCCTTAAAAAATATACCAAAAGGCTGTTTATCATCTGGAACAGTGTCAGGAAGGCACAGAAATACATTGTATCCTTTTTGGGGTCATTTATCATACGCAGACCGCTGGACAATCCCAGGCCGCGTGTAAATATAACATTCTGTGCGCCTATGGCCAGGACAGAATAGCTGAAAAACGACATTATTGCATTAACCATTGAGCTCATAGCCGGCAGCCTCCCTTTCCAGTTTATTGTGATATATATTCACATACATATTCCACAGGGCACACATGACGCCTATTATCAGAAATCCGCCAAAGCTGTACCGCGCCATTGGCAGAAGCTTTACGGAAATAATGCTCAGGCCTCCTATGCTGCCATAGGCCAAAAATTCTCTTAATGTGCCCAGCAGAATACATGCCAGCACAAAACCGGCGGTATTCCTCAGGCCGTTTATTATGGAGTAAATAAAAGATTCTTTTCTTGTTTTTTCAAAGTTTTTTACAATCAGCGGGTCAACAACCAGTATCGGCAGATAGGCGCCCATATTAAGCGGCCATGTGCCGAAAGCTTTGTACATCGCATAGTATGCAAAGCCAAACACCACCGCGGATGTGAGAGGGTAAAAGAATGTTTTCAGCGGCACGCTCATCCTGCGTGTTATCAGAGATGTTATCACACGGGTGGGTGTCAAAATAAGTATTACCGCAATGCTGAGCATTAAACTGTTTTCCAATGTTGTGGCGGCCACAGACAGGGGCGCCAGGGCAAGACCTTTTATGAAAACAGGGTTGGACAACAGCACTTTTCTGCGCCTTACGGTATCGTCCCAGTTGGCCAGTTCGCGTTTTACTTTTGTCTTTCTGTCCATTACCTGCCCTCCTTCTTCTGCTTTTCTTCAAGCTCTTTCAGCGCCTGTTTCACATCAATGGTCCTGGTGGTAAATTCCACCTGGTCTATGTTGTCTTCCGCCGCGCTGATTATATCCAGCAGCTGATTGCCTGCATCGGTACTTCCGGCGGCTTTATCAGCAGATTTGCGCGCAGCTGATTTTTTCGCTTTTTTAATTTCAACATTTCCGGCTGTCACCGGTACAGCTTTCTTTTTGTTCAGGCCCAGCTGAGCAATCCAGGCTTTAAATGACCGGCTGTTTTCAAATATTCCACCGGCACTGAACAGCCTGTCCCAGAAACCTTCTGTTGCGTTTACCAGCAACAATGCGAAGCATCCGCCTATTTCATAACTGCCGAAATATCTGAACAGCATTGTCAGCACACCGCTTAAAATACCAAAAACAATTTTTGCCTTGGGATTGTGAGGTGTGGTGGCAGGCTCATTAAGCATAAAAACTGAATAAAATATCAATGCGCTGGACAAAAGTTCCAGTTTAAGACTGTCAAACCTGGATACGCCATATATCCTGGGGAACACAACAGCTATAACCGCGCATGTGGCCAGAAAGCTTACAGGTATGTGCCAGGTTATTCTTTTTCCCACCAGAAGGAAAATCGCAACTGCCAGTATTACCAGTATGAAGGCTGAGCCCATGGCGCCAGGATGGTATCCCAGCAGAAGGTTTATTGTGGATACATAAGGCAGTCCGCCGGCCTTTATCTGTGATGCACCGGAAAGAGCACTTTCGGCAGCTCCGGACCAAAAGCTGACCTTTGTCATAGGTGTCACTGCCGCAAGAGCCTGATTAGGCCAGTTTACAGCTGCAAAACACATGGCCAAAGCCGCCAGGCTGAAAGGATATACATCTTTTCCGCCAAAGGCATGCTTGCCCAGCACCACAGTCACCGCCACTGTCACAACAACTATGTACAGCGGAACAGACACCGGCAGCATCATGCAGAACACCAGCGCAGCCACCATGCTGCTTTTGTCGGATGTGTCTATTTCCTGCTTTCTGATAACAGCCATGGCCACATCAGCTATTCTGGCAGTCAAAAACGCCACAACACATACTAACAGCACCCTGGCTGAGTACATTATGCAGGCGCACAATATTATTGGAAGCAGTGCCAGCAACATATCATCGTAATGGCTTTGCTCCCTGATTTTTACACTTGTTTTATTCATCTGTTTCCTTTTCTCTCTTATGCTTTTAATTTTTTTATTGCCCGTGCCGGATCAGCGCTGCCAAAAATATAGCTTCCGGCTACCAGCACATTTGCACCGGCGTATTTGCACATGACGGCAGAACGGTCATTTATGCCGCCGTCCACCTGTATCATCAGATTATCCAGGCCCAGCTGCCTGGCTTTGCCGCTGACCCTGGCAATCTTGTCCACCGCCACCGGCATGAAACGCTGGCCTCCAAAGCCCGGCTCAACGCTCATCACCAAAATAAGGTCCACCTTGTCTATGTAAGGATATATCCGCGAAGTGGGGGTCCGGGGTTTTATCACCAGCCCGGCTTTTTTGCCGCAGGATTTGATTATATCTATGGTTTGAAGTATGTCACAGTCACTTTCCACATGAAAAGAAACCAGATCAGCGCCGGCTTCACAGAACTGTTTTGCATACAGCTGTGGTTTTTGTATCATCAGATGCACATCAAAAAACGCATCGCTGGCCTTTCTCAATGATTTTACCACCGGCAGGCCCAGAGATATGTTGGGCACAAAAACGCCGTCCATCACATCTATATGCAGCATATCCGCTCCGGCTTTGATTACCTTTTCACAGTCTGCGGCAAGATTTGCAAAATCAGCCGATAAAATCGACGGAGAAACTTTCATAATTCATACCTCGTTTGATTGTGTGTTAAAAAGCAATTCCTGTATCTATTTATTATACATTTTAAAGGCAAAAAAATCAATTTTTAGCACAAAAATTCACAATATATCTAAAAAATTCACAACTTTACCGGGGTAATTTTCTATTTTAATTTTCGCAAAATTGTGATAACATTAATAAAGAATTGAAAACCGGAGACTTATATGAAAAAATTTTTAAGCCGGACGGCAATGCTGTCCATGACATTTTTCCTTATTCTGGCATCGATATTTATGGTGGTAAACACCCATTCTTTCTACACCGGCCAATATGAAAAAAACAACACCGAGCAGGCCACCGGTATGTCCGGCCGGGACCTGGAAAAAGCAACCCGGCTGCTTTTGGACTACCTCAATGACAAAAGGGATGACCTGGATATGACAGCGGACAAGTTTGGTGTTTCCCGGCAGATTTTTGACCGGAGAGAAAAAACACATATGGTTGATGTAAAAGCTTTATATGCCGGCGCAGGTACGGCCATGGCATTTTTTGGTGCTTTTGCGGTGGGTATGTTTTTTGTGCTGGCAAGGAAAACGCTAAAAAAAGATTTGCCGGTTCTGCTTAAACACGGATATAAAACCGCGGCTGTTTTCACCCTGGCGCTGGCTTTGGCGCTGACGGCAGCTTTCACACTGGGTTTTGACCGGTTTTGGACCGCCTTTCATCATGTGTTTTTCACAAATGACCTGTGGCTGCTGGACCCGCGCACCAGCACGATGATAAACATGTTCCCGCTGGAATTTTTCCTGGCCATGTGTACCAGGATACTGGTTGTTTTTCTGTCGCTGTTCGCGCTGGCCGGCATATTTATAGAGCTGACTGAAAAGAAAATCAGGGCAAAAAGATAGCGTTTTAATGCGCAAAGGCAAATAAAACAATTTCGATATGGAAAAATATTCCAAAAAAAACAAAGGCGGTAAATACCGCCTTTTATTTTTTATTTGAAACAATCCAAAATCCGGTCTGTTCCGCTGCCGTCAAAGCTGGAATACACTATACAAATCATATAGTCGCCGTGTCTTGTATACCGCATAAGCTGTTCTACCATTGCTCCACCCATATCAATGGAAGCCTTTACGGCATTGTAGCTTTTGCCGGACAGCACCAGGTCGTCTATCTCCTCATATGTATATTCATAATCCATAGCCGCCAGCTGAGATTTGACATTTTCCAAGTAAAATTCGTCCGTTATGTCGGTTGCATTTTCCGCAGCCAGATTTTCATACTGTATTATCAGATTGTTGTTTGTGTTGGGGTCCAGTATTACGGTGTCCGGAATTACTGTTTCCCGTTTGAATTCTTCTTCGCCCCATTCAGCCAGCTCGCCGCCGGTTACAGACGGCATCAGCGCGGCCGCTACCTCATCATCGGTGCAGGCATACCAACCCTCCGGCAATTCGATGCGCATGCCGGTGCTGTCATTGGTAAACACCGTTCTGTCCTCGTTGTAAACACCGCGGGTAATTTTAACCTCTTCCTGCTGTGATTGTGGCTGTTGTTCTGAAGGCTCCCGCGGGGAACATGCAGTCAATGAAAACAACAGCACAGCCCCGGCTGTCAGTGCAAATAATTTTTTCATGATTTTTTCTCCTTTAAAAATATATTCTTAAATCCGGTTTGCCGGATAAATTTTGCAAAATCGTATTCAGAAAAATGCCATGATATTCGATATAAAGCAAAAAAGGTCCTGACGCGGGGAAAACCGTGTCAAAACCTTTTGTTTAAAAATTATTCAGCTGTTTCTTCGCTTTCTTCTTTGGCCGGAGCTTCAACTGTCTGTTTGATGGACAGGGAAACTCTCTTGGCTTCAAAGTCAACGCCGATCAGTTTTACCTGAACTTCCTGGCCAACTTTCAGCACTGCGTTGGGATCTTCAACTCTCTCGTGAGAGATTTCAGAGATGTGTACCAGACCGTCAATGCCGGGCAGGATTTTTACAAATGCACCGAATTTGGTGATGGAAGCAACTGTACCTGTGAGAACTGTGCCCAAAGGATATTCATTTTCCAGTTTTGTCCAGGGGTTATCCTCTTCTTTTTTGTGGCCCAGGCTGATTCTGTTGTTTTCTTTGTCGATGGATTTTACAAATACATCAATCTCATCGCCGACTTTCAGAATTTCGCCGGGGTGTCTGATTTTTTCCCATGTCAGTTCGGACATGTGTACCAGGCCGTCAACACCGCCCAGGTCTACGAATGCGCCGTAGCGTGTCAGGCTCTTTACAACGCCGTTGTAATGTTTGCCTTCTTCTACTTCGGCCCAGAATTTTTCTTTCAGCTCGTTGTTCTTTTCGTCTTTTACAGCACGGATAGAACCGATAACCTTTCTTCTGGAACCATCTTTGGATGCTTCGATAATTTTGATTTCCTGTTTTGTTTTAACCAGGTCTTCCAGTGACTCGTTTCTGCCTGCTGCCAGAGAAGCAGGGATGAAAACACGCACGCCGTTTACATAGGCAACCAGACCGCCTTTTACGGCTTCGGCGATGGTAGCTGTCAGGATTTCGCCTGTTTCAGCAGCTTCTACAACAGCGTCCATACCTTCCATTGCGTCATACCTTTTCTTAGAAAGTTCCACGGTTCCTTCCTGGTCGTTAGGCTTAATAACGATGAGGTTCAACTCGTCACCTTTCTTAACCAGGTCTTCAACTTTGGCACTTGGGTCATCACTCAGTTCGCTGGCTTTGATAAAGCCTGTGTGCTTTGTGCCAATGTCCACTGTAACTTCGTTAGCGGAAACACCGGTTACAACTCCTTTTATTTTTGCGCCTCTGAAAACCTTTGGTTGATTTGCATAAGACTCATTGAGCATTTCTTCAAAGCTCATGCCGTCTTCACGAATTACTTCGCTCATCTTGTTAAGTACCTCCTGAATTATGAACGCCGGTGTACTTGCACCTGCTGTGACGCCCACATTTTGAATATTTATAAATAACTCCGGTGAGAGTTCTTTAACTGTTTCAATGCTGATAGTTTTGCAGTACCGGCTGCAAACATCCACCAGTTTCTGTGTGTTGGACGAATGGCGGCCGCCGATGACAATCATCAAATCGCTGTTTTGAGCCAGCTGTGCCGCCTCGGTCTGCCTTTCACTCGTCGCTCTACATATTGTATCAAAAATTTCGCAATCTGTACATAGTTTTTTTGTTATATTTACACTTTCTTGCCATTTTTTCAGCATATATGTTGTTTGCGCGACCAAAACACAGCTTTTTTGTCTATTTTGACCAATATTCAGCCAGTTTTCCAAATCCTGCGGCTGATTGAAAACAAATACTTCCGAGTCGCAATAGCTGACAATTCCCTTTACTTCGGGATGATTGGCATCTCCGGCCACCAGCAGAGTTTTACCCTCCCGGCCTGTTTTTTGTGCAATTCGATGAATTTTCTTTACATACGGACATGTGGCGTCGTGGGTGATTATTCCGGCCTTTTCAAAATGTTCGCACACCTGTTTTTCCACGCCATGACTGCGCAGAACCACTTCGTATCCCTCGGGGACATTCAAATCTGAAAGGGTGAGCACACCTTTGGCTTCCAGCCGCCGCACCGCCTGATTGTTATGTATCAGCGGCCCCATTGTGGCCACCTTTACGCCGCTTTCGGCCAGTGTCTGAGTCATGTCCACCGCACGGTTGACACCGAAACAAAAGCCGGCGGTTTTTGCCTTAGTTATTTTCATCGCCTGTTACCGTCCTTTCCGGCCGCAGCGCTGTAAGGGGCCGGTACCCTGTACTGCGACAATATTCGTCCAGCAGGCCGTCCATGCTCCGGGCTGTCAGGTTTTTGGCGCGGCGCAGCATCTCTTTTGACCCGCCTTCCAGCTGTAAATCCTCGGCTTTCAGCGGCCGTCCGATTTTTACCACCACCGGGCCGAAAAATTCCATTTTTTTGCTTTTGGTGGGATAAATCACCCTGACGGGAACAATGTCTGCGCCTGTCTGGGCGGCTATCATAAAGGCGCCGGACTTCATCTTTGCCATGGTGTCATAAGCACCGCGGGTTCCCTCGGGAAAAATCAACATTCCGCGGCCTGTCTTTATATCGGCCACCGCCTTTTCGATTGCTCCCCTGTCTCCTTTGCCCCTTTCCACCGGAAAAGCACCCACCTGGCGGAAAAGCCAGGCCAGCACCGGGTTACGGAAAAGCTCCGCTTTGCCCATTATGGTCATTTTTTTGCCCCAGCCCCAGGCCATTACCACAAAAACCGGGTCCAGTATATTGCGGTGGTTGGCGCACACCACAAAGGGGCGGCCGTTGGTTTTATAATCTTGCAGGTATTGGCGGCCCTCCACCCTGAAACTGAACAGCAGACGGAATATAACCGAAACTGCCCGCAACAAAAATACATATACCATACTATTCTCCCAGCTTGTTTTCTATGACTGCCAGCACTGCCCGGACAGCCCGGTCAAAATCCATTTCGGAAGTATCCACCAGCACTGCGTCCCGTGCCTGTTTCAGCGGTGACTGCCGGCGGTGAATATCCTGCCAGTCTCTTTTTTCTATATCAGCCAGCACGCTGTCGAAATCTGTCTGCACACCCTTTTCAGTCAGTTCCTTGTATCTGCGCCGAGCGCGCACACGGCTGTCAGCCGTCAGGAAAATTTTCACCTGAGCAGACGGAAGAACCACAGTGCCTATGTCCCTGCCGTCCATCACTACGCTTTGCCTTGCGGCCACATCCCTCTGGGCGTCCAGCAAAAAGGCGCGCACGCATTTGTAAGCAGAAGTCACGCTGGCGGCCATGGAAACACGACTCTGTCGTATGGTCTCCGACACATCTTCGCCGCACAGCAGTACGCGCTGTGCACCGTCCTGATAAGCCAGGTCCACCTGTACATTTTCCAGCGAGGCACAGACGGATTTTTCGTCGTTTATATCTATACCGTTTTCCAGCATATACAGCGCCACGGCGCGGTACATGGCGCCTGTGTCCACATACAGTATGCCCTTTAAGGCCGCAACCTTTTTGGCTATGGTGCTTTTTCCGGCTCCGCCGGGGCCGTCCAATGCAACTGAATATATCATATATATCTCCTTTTATATTAACTGATTTACAACAATATTATATAATTTTTCCTGTTGCTTTTTCAACTATGTCACCGGCACAGGCGAAAGCAGTGGAAAAAGCTATCTGCAAATTATATCCGCCTGTATATGCGTCTGTATCAATCACTTCTCCGATAAAATACAGTCCGCTTTTTATTTTTGACTCCATTGTTGCCGGGCTGATCTCTTTTGTTGAAACGCCGCCGCTGGTTATCACCGCAATATCAATTTTGTATTTTGAGTTCAGCGGTATGGTAAAATTTTTCAGAAGCTTTGCAAGGCTCTGCCTTTCAGCCCTGGTTATCTGGTTTACCGGTTTGGTTTTGTCAATGCCCCATTCGGCCAGCATGGTTTCTGTCATGGACTTTGGCAGCAGCATATCCAGGCTGTGAGCCGCGGTTTTTGTGTGCAGTTTTTCAAAGTCGGAACATATCCTTTTGTACAATACTTCTTCGGACAGTGCCGGTTTTAAATCTATCACTGCGGTGCACTGCTGTATGTCCTTGTCCTTTATATGGCAGGAGGCAGACAGCACCAGCGGGCCGGAAATGCCGAAATGGGTGAACAGCATCTCCCCCTGTTCGCTGAACAACTTCTTTTTGCCGTGCATTATGGTGAGATTGACATTTCTCAGGGAAAGACCCATCATCCGCCTGCATTTTGTGCCGTTTTCCACCAGCGGAACAAGGCTGGCGGTGGGCTTTATCACCGTGTGACCTGCCTGTGCGGCAAAACGGTAGCCGTCACCGGTGCTGCCAGTCCGTTTGTAAGACAGGCCGCCGGTGGCCACCACCACATTGTCGGCATAGTATTTTTTTCCGTCGGCACACAGTACGCCAACGACTTTTTCGCCGTCAAAAATCAGCTCTTTAACATCGCTGTATATAACCTTTGCCTTTGAGGCATGGCGTTCCAGCGCGCTTTTTATATCCTGCGCCTTGTCCGACACAGGAAAAACCCTGCGGCCGCGCTCGGTTTTGAGGGCAACGCCCATATTTTCAAAAAATTCCATTGTTCTGGACGGCGGAAAGCCGTATATGGCAGAATAAAGGAATTTTGGATTGGTCCTGACATTTTTCAAAAATGTCTCTTCGTCACAGTTGTTTGTAACATTACATCGGCCTTTGCCGGTGACCAGTATCTTTTTGGCGGTGTCGGAGCTGTGCTCGAAAATTATGGTTTCCACGCCGTTTTTGGCCAGAAAACCGGCGCAGAACAGCCCGGAGGCGCCGCCGCCTATAATAATTGTCTTCATTTAAACCTCGTCGTATTTCGGCAGTACCCTGCTTTCGGAAAAGTCCTCCATATCCAGCGTGAGATTGGGGTTGTAAAATTCATCTTTCAGCAGTTTGTCGCCAAAGCGGTCTTTCAGCCTTTGTTTCTCACCGTCAAACCTTTCCTTTTTCTCGCCTTTTTTGTCCAGGCCGCGTGATATACTTTCGTGGTGATAGCACCGGGCATAGGGTGTAAACACCACCTGATAACCCCGCTGTTTTACCCTGAGGCAGAAATCCACATCGTTGAACGCCACCGCAAAGCCTTCGTCCAGGCCGCCGACGGCATCAAAGGCCTGTTTAGTAACCAGCAGGCAGGCCGCCGTCACCCGGGACAGGTTCTGCACGCAGGCCAGGCGGAACATATAGCCGCTGCGGCCGCGGGGGTGGTATTTGTGGCTGTGGCCGGCAAAGCCGCCCAGGCCGGTGATAACACCGGCGTGCTGTACAGTGTCATTGGGGTAGTACAGCATAGCGCCCACAATACCCACGCCTTTCTGCAAGGCTATTCCGGCCATCTCTTCTATCCAGCCGGGGGTGATAATCTCTATATCATTGTTGAGCAGTAACAGCATTTCGCCCTTTGCCCGGCGGGCGGCGAAATTGTTTATGGCGGAAAAGTTGAACGGCCCCTGGTATTTCAGCACTTTCAGGTTGTCGTGCCGCTTTTCCAGCCGGTCATAATACCGGAAAATTTCATCGGTTTCGGAATTGTTTTCCACCACCAGTATTTCAAAATTGGGATAGGTGGTTTTTTCATATATGCTGTCTATACATTTTTCCAGCACCGCTTTCCGGTCTTTGTTGGGAATGATTATAGACACCAGCGGCGGGTTTTCTATTGTATAGTCCGCCTTGTATGTGCCGGGGAACATTCCCTCCTTTGCCTTTGCGGCTATGCCGCACCTGTCCAGATGTGCCTGCAATGCGGCCACACCATGCCGTGTGACATAGGGTTTTGCCTG
>CASFSP010000131.1 GCA_949297385.1 uncultured Oscillospiraceae bacterium | reverse complement strand
CAAAGAAAGCCTACTGGAACAGATCAAGGGCATTTCCCGGATGGCAAACATATATTTCCTGCGCCAGAAAGAGGCCAAAGGCCTGGGACACGCAATTCTCTGCGCCAAAGAGTTTACCGGCGATGAGCCCTTTGTGGTATTATACCCCGACGATGTGATTTTCGGCGAAAAGCCGGTGGCTTTGCAGCTGATTGAGGCCTATAACCAGTACGGCAAAGCCTGTGTCGGTATAAAACAGGTGGCTGCTGACGCCATTTCCAAGTACTCATCTTTGAAGGTGGACAATATAGGCGGAAATGTTTACTCTGTAACTGATATGATAGAAAAACCCAAAAAAGGCGAAGAATTTTCTCTGTATTCCATTTTGGGCAGATGTCTTTTGACAAAGGATATTTACACCATACTTGAACAGACAAAACCCGGTGCCGGCGGCGAAATTCAGCTGACGGACGCCATGGCTGTCATGGCAAGGGAAGGCAAGATGAACGGTGTTGACTTTGTCGGTAAACGCTATGACATGGGCAATAAGCTGGGCGTTTTGATGGCAAATGTGGAACAGGGCCTGCGGCATGAAGAAATAGGCGCTGATTTTGCACGGTATCTGAAAGATTTTGTGCGGAAACTGTAAAGAATTATACTGTTATCCCTTGACTTAAAAAGGAATAATTGATATAATAAATTGCTGTCGCAAATGCGGCAGATCCTTGCCCTGTTAAAAGCAGGGCCATTAAAGTCCACAAGGAGGTAAATTATTATGCAGAAATATGAAGCAATGGTTGTTATCAGCACAAAACAGGACGAAGAAGCTATCAAAGGTCTTGTTGAGAAATTTACAACCCTTATTCAGGCTAACGGTACTTTGGTTTCTGTTGACGAATGGGGCAAAAGAAAACTTGCTTACCTGATCAACAAAGAATCCGAAGGTTACTATGTGCTGTTCACATTTGAATGTGAATCCGCATTCCCTGCAGAGCTTGACCGCGTATTCAAGATCACAGAAGGTCTGCTGCGCACAATGATTATCGCTCTGTAATCTGAGAGGATAAAAAAATGAATGTTGTTTGCTTACTTGGCAGACTGACTGCCGACCCGGAACTGCGTCAGACACCTAACGGAATCAGCGTGTGCAGCTTTTCAGTAGCTATAAACCGCGCTTACTCCGGTGCAAACGGTGAAAGACAGGCAGATTTTATCAACTGCGTTGCATGGCGCCAGACAGCCGAATTTATCAGCCGCTATTTCAGAAAAGGCAATATGATCGGCCTCAACGGCTCTATCCAGACCAGACAGTATCAGGATAAAGACACCGGGAAAAACCGCACCGCTTTTGAGGTGGTTATCAACAACGCTTATTTTGCAGAAAGCAAGTCCGGCTCTTCCCCGAGCCAGCCAAGCTACTCTCAGCCGGCCCGTCCTGCTGCAGAAACAAGTTTTTCCAACACCTTCTCAACAGGTGATTTGGACGGTTTCTCCACAGTAGATACTGACGACGGCGATTTACCGTTTTAGTTTAAGTAAAGGAGTATTTCTAACATGGAAAAGAACGAAAGAGAATTCAAAGGCGGCCGTCCTGTAAGACGTACAAGCCGTAAAAAAGTTTGCAGCTTCTGTGTTGACAAAGCTGAATTTATCGATTACAAAGATGTTGCCAAACTGAGAAAGTACATCACAGAAAGAGGCAAAATCGTTCCCAGAAGAGTTACAGGCACATGTGCACAGCACCAGAGAGAGCTGACAACAGCTATCAAAAGAGCTCGCTATGTTGCTCTGCTGCCCTTCACAAACAACTGATTGTTTGCAAAATTTAAAGCCGAGGCGAAAGCCCCGGCTTTTATTTTTATTTAAATATATAACTTTTCTGATAAAAGTCAAAATCTTATATTTTTTCAAATACCATTGTAGCCTGTATGCGGTCACCGCCCATAAAACCAGTACTGTTAGAACTTGAAGTGGTGATAGTGTGCAGACGGTAGCCTTTAACTGCCTGCTCATTAATAACTTTTTCAAGCTCCGTAAGGTTTCCTGAACCGGTTCCCAAAAACTTTTCTTTCAATGTTACCTGCAAAACTACATACTGCAACTGAAGGCCTGATGCCACAGACAGAGAAGATTCACCCAAACCAAAATATTTTTCTTGCATTTCTTTTTCTCTTTGCTTTTGTAGTTCCTGACGCCTTCTCTGCTCTTCCTGCGCTTTTTTCCTCTGCTCTTCCACCAGCTTTTCCTGTTCTTTTTTCCTTTGCTCTTGCAGTTCCAGGCGTTTTCTTTGCTCTTCTGGCATATTTTCCAGCTCTTTCTCCTTTGCTTTTTCAAACCTGGCCTTATCTGTTGGATATTTTTTCATACACTCATCACAGTACCATGGGTGTGAATTTGTAGGTTTTCCACATAT
>CASFSP010000130.1 GCA_949297385.1 uncultured Oscillospiraceae bacterium | reverse complement strand
GCTGTAATATTTCTGCGGTGTCACAACCGCAAAAGGCTGTACACATTACACAAAACCCGGATGTTCCATAATTCGCTCCGGTTGCCCTGCAAAACAAAAACAGCCCGGTCAACGAAGATACGGCATATATAAAAAATCTTTTGCCTGTTATTTTTCCTTTATTTTCCCGGAACACAGCAAAATCCCGGCCTCCCGGAGGTCAAAAACCGGCAATCCGGGCGATTTACCCTTACTCCCCGGCCTTGACCGACAACACAAAAATACACAGCCAAAAGCGGTATGATAATATATATAGCAACTTTTATATGTAATTTACCCTTTGATTTTCGCTAAAATACCCTGCCAAAGAAAGTGCGGCACAGATACAACGGTTTTTATCTGTCTTTCCCTTGTTCCCCGGCAGAACAAAACCCCAATGTCATAGTCGCCAAAAGGCTGTACCCATTCCAAAAAAAACAGAAATTTCTCCCTCGCCCGGTAAGGCCCCCGGCTGAAACCTGTATCACAGGCAACAGCTTTTATATAAATTTTCTCTCTTTGATTTACAACAAAGTAAAAATACCGCACTGAAAACAATGGGGTATATATAAACGGCTTTTATCTGTTCTTCCCCATGCTTCTCTGTCCAAAAAGCACCTGCTAAAAGCCGCACAGCACAGGTAAAACAGCTTTCTCTTTCCGCCTTGTGGTTTCCGGCGCAAAACAAAACGCGCCCGGGCGGGGCGCGTTTTTATAAGCATAATTCAGAACTTGTAAACATAATCTGCCTTTTTGACACAGGTTATCAGCCTGCCGTCACTGACAAAGTACATATCATCGGTGGTGAGAAAATAATACCGGCTCACTCCCTCCTCGCTGGTGGTGCGCACTATATTCCTGTCTTCTTCCAGCCGCCATTCCCCTTTTTCCACCGTCTTGCAGGCAGAGCCCGGGTCGGCGTCGTCGCTGCCGCTTCCGGTGTACATTCTCAGCTCGTATTCACCCACCGACTCCGGATAGAGCAGAAGATAATACTCCCTGTACTCCCCGTCGGTTTCCATCGGGAAAGTGTATGTACCCACCGGATGCCTTTCATAAGACCACAGCAGCCTGACCATCTGCACCGGGAAAAATATGTTGAACGCCAGGGAAATAATCAGCAGAATTGTTGTCCATTTCGGTTTTTTCATCTTCCGGCCACCTCACCTTCTCTATATTTATTATACCATTTTGCCTGTCGTCTTTAACACAGGGCAAGGGGCAGAAAATAAACTGCATATTTTGTTCAGGTTGCACACAGATTGCCACAGTAAAACAAAAACGCGCCACACAGGGCGCGTCTTTTTATCCGTTTTGTGCCAGAATTTTTATTTTTTCCACGGCAATTTTTATCAGCTCGCCCATGGGCATATCCTGCACACCGGCAACTGTCACCGAACACCTGCTGACAGGTATCAGCACCTTGACGGCGCCGCTTTTTGCCACGGCCGCCGCCATCTTTTCGGTTATCTCGCCCAAAAGAGAATCGGCGGCGATAATGCCGATGGGTCCGGCAATTATATCCGCGTCACGGCAGTTTACCACAACGGGGTTTTCACCGGTGGCGCCAAAGTCCGCACCGCTTTTCATCATGGCGGATGTGGCTATACTGTTGGTTCCCACTGCATATATCTCGCAGCCGTCCAGCCCTTTTATCCCTTCCACCAGCGCTCTGCCCAGGCTTCCGCCCTGGCCGTCGATGACCACAATCTTCATATTATTCTCCTTTGGAAAGATTTTCTTTGTACTGTCTGTAAACAGCCATATCCGCCACCCTGTACGCCGGGCTGTAAGCCGATTTGTACTGCCGGCTGTGGCTGGTCGGCCTTATGCCGCCGGCAAGATAACGGTCTATGTCACGCCGGGCCTTTTGCCGGTCAAAAGGCAGCAGGCCTTTCCGCGCCAGGTCTTTGATTTCTTCAAGACTGCCCATAAAAATCTCTTCACTGCTTTTGCCGGATGCCGCGGCAACAAAAGCGGCGCTGACCGCCGGCAAAAGCCGCCGGGGCAGACCTTTGAGACCGACTATGCAATAACCGCCGCCGATGTCGGTTTCTTCTTCCCGGGGCATATCCTTTACGCTGCGCCATTCTTCAAAAAGGCGTTTTTCGGCTTCCTGCCTGTCAGCTATCATATGCCCTGTCCCAAACCGGTTCTGATATGCAAGTTTGATAAAATCCACCGGCTGTGACAGCGGATACATTTTTGCCCACTTGATAAAAATATCTTTCATCAGCGGATAATTTTAGCCCTTTTCAATGCCATAACTAACACCGGTATCAGCACTATCTGCAAAACTATGCCCGGAATTGCATTTAAAAATGCGCCGGCGATAAATACCTGTATGGTGAACCGGCTGCCGGACATGGTGTACAGCACCCGGCTGACAGCACCCCACACAATTCGGCCGGCCAGCATGGCACCTATCAGGCTGGCGTAAACGGAAAATGTACTTTTGTTGCTTTTCTCATACAGAAAACCGGCAAAAAAGCCGTAGGCCGCCAGTTCAAAAGCCATTGCAACCGCAGTGGGATACAGCGGAGGCATACCCCATATAAAGCTGCGCAAAAGCGGAACCACTGCACCCACAGCCATGGCCGGTGCACCGCCCACGATATATCCGGCCAGCAGAACCGGCAGATGCATCGGCAGCAACATAGAGCCTATCTGCGGCACCTGTGCGGTGAGAAAAGGCATAACCAGACCCAGTGCCAGCATCAGGGCACAAACGGAAATTGTTCTTATATTCTTCATGTTCATATTCTCCTGTGATTTAAAAGATTAAAAAAGCCGGGACAGCCGCCGCCGTCCGGCATTATATTCACAGGCTTCATGCCCATATTTCCAGTATAATTATAACATTTTTTGACATTTATGTCAAAGAATGATACCATAAATTAACTAACTTGCACAAGGAGGCGACTGTATGTCCCAAACCGGACTGAAAATTGTGGCGCTGATACTTATGCTTGGCGACCATGTGGGGGAATTTATACCAGGCGCGCCCTTTATACTGCGAATTGCCGGGCGCATCAGCGCGCCGCTGTTTGTTTTCTGTGCACGGGAAGGGTTCCGTCACACCCGTGACAGAAAAATTTATCTTGCCAGGCTGTATCGGTTTTCACTGCTCATGGGCTGTATCAATCGGCGGCTGGCCGCCCTTTTTCCGGCGCCTTACGCGGTATGCTCCAACAATATATTCACATCGCTTTTTCTGATTTTTCTGTTCGCCGCCATACAGACAAAGACGGACAGTTCCCGCATATTGCAAAAGCCTGCCGCTGTCTTTGCCTTCATAAACCTGCTTACATTTTTTTCTTATTTGTTTTTAAAAGAGCTTTTCCCTGCGCCGGCAGTCCATCTTCTGCGCGCCGCCCTGCCGTGTGTGCTTACAAGCGAAGGTGACATACTGATATTTGCAATGGGGCTGATTTTCTTTTACAGCCTGCCGGACAAAGATAAGATATACACCGGATACACCCTGCTGTGCGCACTGTACCGGATTGTGACCCTGTCCGCCAGGCCGGAAAATTACAGTCTTGTCCAATGGGCCTTCAAGGCAAATATTCAATGGTTGCAAATATTAGCATTCCCTATTATACTTTGCTACAACAACAGAAGAGGACGCGGATTAAAGTATCTGTTTTACCGGTTTTACCCGGTACATATAGTTATTTTATATATAATCGGCAACATAATCTATCAAATGTGACAGTTTTGTAAAAATTAGCAATCTACTATTGACTTTGCTAATTTTAGTGATACAATAAAGTCAGAACGAAAGGAAAAGAAACCGGAGTTCCAAAAAGATTTGGCAATAGTTGTCAATATGACAGGAGGAATGATTTATGATGTTGCCGAGTATTTTTAATGAAAGATTATTTGATGATTTTATGTCTTCACCTTTTGACAGTGAATTCTTTACCAGAAATCCGCTTTACGGAAAACACGAAAGCAGAATAATGAAAACCGATGTGCGTCAGAAAGATGACGGCTACGAGGTTATGATAGATCTGCCGGGCTTCAAGAAAGACAATGTAAATATCAACCTGGAAAACGGCTATCTTACAGTAAGCGCTTCCAAATCTCTTGAAAAAGACGAGGGAGAGGAAAAGAAAGACTACATCAGGCGTGAACGCTGGGCAGGCAGTTGCAGCCGTAGCTTCTATGTAGGCGAAAATGTAACCGCTGAAGACATAAAAGCCAAGATGGAAGACGGTATCCTTACACTGAATATTCCGAAAAAGGATAAAGCCCTTCCTGCAAAAACACAGATTATGATCGAAGGCTAAAACCGACAGCCGCCGGAATTTTCCGGCGGCTGTTTTTGTTTGTCACTTTTTGTCAGATTATGTTATAATATAGAAAAATACAACGCAGATAAGGACGGCTCCATTTGTATGAAAAAAACTTTTGGCAAAAAACTGACCGCAGGCCTGTTATTGCTGGCAGCAATAGCAGCTGTTATACTGGCTTTCTGGGCCGGATCATCAAATTCTTTATCAACCGAAGCTAAAACTACAAAAATAGGATTTGAAGACATCGGCGAACTGGCTACACAGGAGGCATACTGTACCGAAGTAAATGTGATGGAGGGAAGCAGGGAAATATTTGGTATTACAATACCTTTCACCCAAAGCAAATACATATACAGCTATGATATAATTGTAAAAGCCGGATTGGATTTCAGTCGGATAAAATGGGATTCCGATGATGAATCAAAAACAATAACAGTCACCATGCCACCGGTAAAAGTTCTCGGAGTTCCCTCTATATACACAGACACATTTAAAGTTTATCATGAAGAGGAAAGTGTGTTCAAAAAAATAAGCCTGTCTGACATAAACATATCAATCGGCGATATGCAACAGACCGCCACAGATGACGCGGTCAATAACGGACTGCTGGAAAAGGCAAAAGACAATGCGGAGAAATTGCTGAAAGCTTTATTTGTAAGCCGGTATGATGAATACAATGTAAAATTTATTTACCCTGATGGAGAGTATGAATTATGAAAAAGAAAATTTATCTTTTGCTGTCCCTTGCGGCAGCAGCAGTGGCAATCTTCTACTTTTATCTGTTTCTCACTGCATAAATTAAACAAAAAAATGGACGGAGATGCTCCGTCCGTTTTTTTATTTCCTTGTGAATGTAGAACAGCCGGCAGCGCCGCCCATTGTGTTGATGGAAACCCTGTCTGCCTTACATCTGGCATTGTCATTGTAAATGCATTCCACAGCCGAGCAAGAAACTTCCAGCTTGTCATTTGGAGTTGAATATCCTGTGCTGTTTTCGACACCTTTTGGGGCAAAAGAAGAACATTCTGTGGTGTCTCCCTGACCTTTTACCATTATATTGGGTTTACAGCAGCAACCGCCTTTCTGATGAGCACAATTATAAACACTGCATTTTAAATCTGTCATAATAATATCCTCCTTGAATTTCTTCAAGGATATTATGGCCGAATTTTTACTGCAAATACATTTTTATTATATAAGTTCAGAACTTTGACTCTTACTTTCTGTAAATCTGCCGGCCCATAGTTAAATTTTATAAAATTTTCGACACCTTTTAAATCAATAAAAACAGATTATGATTTTATAATAGCGCGCGCCATATGTCAGCTGATGCCAATACGCCAACCTTTACCGTAAAGTGGCAAAAAAGTGAAGTTTGCATATGTGAGCGTGTATATTTTTCATTGGACGCTCGACTCATATGAAAGAATTTTCAACCGCAGCTGTGATTTCGCCTTGTATACCCAGCCTATGACAATTCCCATTTTTATTCTGTATTGGTTTAATATCTTCTGCTATAAGTGTTTTCAGTTACATATTGTCTTTTCCTGATGCCCAGCTTGTCATATTAGCTTTGCAGTACTTGACTGCCGACATCGTAACCTAAATACAATTTATATCTGTATTGCTGATTTTGGAACTAAACTCATTTTCCGCTCCACAACTGCCCTATGTATACCTATAATACCATTTTTCTGATATATGTCATCAATAAGCAAGAGTAAAGAATAATAAAAAAACAGAGTATCGAAAGATACTCTGCAGATGGCTCCCCCAGTTGGACTCGAACCAACGACCCCATGATTAACAGTCATGTGCTCTACCGACTGAGCTATAGGGGAATATTTTGTT
>CASFSP010000129.1 GCA_949297385.1 uncultured Oscillospiraceae bacterium | reverse complement strand
GATAGCAAATTCAAAATCATGCGAATAAAAGCCACCGGCTGTGCCGGTGGCTTTCTTTATGCAATTAATTAAAAGGACGGCTATAACTGCCGCCCTTTTTATATCCGTCTTACTGTGCCTGTGATGCGGAAGATGATGAGGAGGAGGATACCTCCACTTTCATATCACTTTCCCTGACTGCTACAAGATAAAACTCTCCGTCCTGTTTTTCAAAAACGTAATCAACATATTTGGATATTGTTCCTGTTGTGCTGTCTGTCCAGGAAGTCTGGGGTGAAATATATCCCACTGTTACAATCTTCTCATTGAAGCTGGTTTTGATTTTGGCAACCTGGGGTGTAAAGCCCTGAGGGTAGCTGGTGGCCGGAACTACATAGGCCTGTTTTTCTTCATCAAATGTAAACTCTATATCCCGGTCAGAAACGGTACCGTGGGTCAGCTTATAGTTTGTGCCAAAAACCCTGGCAAAATATCTGTCCACATCAACTGCCGGCAGCAGTGTCTGGCCATACTCGTTTGTTTCGTACAATGTCATATCTTCATTCATTATTGCAGCCCATATACTGCTTACCTGCAATATGCGCTGATCAGCCTGGTCCGGACTTTCAAAGGGCAGCGGGTCATACACAACCAGCGGTGCCAGAAGTGCATTGTACTGCCGTTTTTCCTCAGAATTATCCAGTACCGACCGGCCAATTTTTACCGCTCCCATTATAATTGACAGCAAACCGATGCATGCCAAAAAAGAAAATACGGCACCAATAATAATTCTGCGGCGGCGTATCCTGTTCTGCCTTTTGCTTTCATTGGCCGAATAAGTATTTTTTCTTTCCTGCTCTGCCTGCCGCACTTCTATCATTTCGTTCTCGAAGTCATCCCGGACTTCCTGCAAATTTTTCTTTTCTTTTTCCATCATAACTCCTTAACATATATAAATTAGCAAAAAATGCCAAACAAACAACACAAGGTCGAATACTGTATTATTATAACACATTATTTGTGATAAATCAAAAAACAATTTATAAACAAATATACATATTTATAACTTTCACATTTAATACTCGTTTGTTCTTGTATTAGTATATATGATGTTATATAATCAAATTAAAACAGCTACGGAGGTAACCAACATGAAAAAGCCATTGATAGGTATCACTGCAGCCTATACTTTTGACAGGGATGTGCACGCACAGCGTTCCACATACCTGAGAGCCGTCTGGCGGGCAGGTGCTGACGCAATTTTCTTCCCCTGCGCACCGGACACAAGCGGATGTGAAGCATTTATAAGCGCGGTTGACGGCCTGCTGGTTCCAGGCGGCCCGGATGTCAGCCCACAGCTGTACGGAGAACAGCCAGTTCCACAGGCACCCACTACAAGGAAAAGCGAAGACCTGTTTGAAATTGCGCTGATAAAAGAAGCCAAAAAGCAGGGCAAGCCGATTTTGGGAATATGCCGCGGAATGCAGATACTCAATGTGGCCTTCGGCGGAAGCCTGTACCAGGATATACCGTCACAGTTCGGTATGCAGATATGCCACAGCCAGGGACAGACCATACGCGACGAAGGCACCCACCTGGTTAAAATGGATGATGATTGCCGCCTGGCAAAAATATTCAAATCCACAGAATTTTATGTAAACTCCTATCACCACCAGGCGGTAAAAGCGCTGGCGGAAAGCGAGTTCAAAATTGTAGGCAGGGCGCTGGACGGTATACCGGAAGCGATTGAAAATGCTGACGGTTCCATTATGGGGGTTCAGTGGCATCCGGAATGTATGCCTCAGGAAAAAATGTTCCAGGATCTGTTTACTGATTTTGTAAAAAGGTGCAGCAAAGAATAATCAGATAAAAAAGACAGCCGCAGGGCTGTCTTTTTGTTTTTGGTTTTAAGATATTCTGGGTTTGCAGATTATATCTATAACCTTTGTCTCAAACAGGTTGTTGGAATGTCCGGGTATAATGCTGATGGCATAGTCTGCTCCATGACCGCAGCCACCCACAGCGATGATTTCTTCGCCGTAAGGTATTGCGCCGTTATCCATAGCCATCAGTGATATTTCTACACCAACTTTCATGCCCTGGCCAAGCATTTTCAATGTGTCAGCCATAAGTATAGCCGGGGTAACTCCGCCGTATCTGTTTACAATGCCTCTTTCGGCGCCGGAAAGCGCGTGGGTGGCAGTGATAACAGTAACTCCTTTGTCAGTCAGTTCTTTCCTTTTTTCCAGGGTCATCTCGCACTGACCTGGACCCATATCGCCATAGCAATGGGTAACGCTGACAAAGTGAACATCAACACCTGCTTTGGCAAAAACATCCATGAAAATATCTATGGTGTAGCCTGTTTTAGAAGCAAGAACAACATGTTTTATTCCGTGTTCTTTGGCATATTCACATGCCAGCTTTGCCACCATAGGAGTGTTTTCCCAGCCTTTGTTTTCAAAAACCATATCTGTTTTCCTTTCTTTTTACGATGCTTGAATTTAAAATCATTATAACACATAACAGCAGACAATTCCACATATTAAAATTGACTAATTAAATGTTAAAATTTTGTAAAAACTATTGAAAAAACAGTGGTAAAAGATTATACTTATTTTTAGCAGTCAGATATTAAGATTGCTAAAAAATACCGAGGTGAGTTTTACATGAGCAAAAAACAATTTAAAGCCGAAAGCAAAAAGCTGATGGACATGATGATAAATTCTATTTACACACATAAGGAAATTTTCCTGCGCGAACTTATCTCAAACGCCAGCGATGCTTTGGACAAGCTGTATTTCCGTTCACTTACAGACGACAGTGTAAAGATGAACCGTGAAGATTATCAGATCAGAATTGGGATTGACAAAGAGCACCGCACACTGACAATTGAAGATAATGGCTGCGGTATGAGCGCCGAAGAACTTGAAAACAATCTGGGTGTTATCGCCAAAAGCGGATCTTATGATTTCAAAGCACAGAACAACAATGCCGATGTAAACATTATCGGTCAGTTTGGCGTAGGTTTTTACTCAGCGTTTATGGTCAGCGACAATGTTACTGTACGCAGTCTGGCATTTGGCCGGGATCAGGCATACTGCTGGTCATCCAAAGGTGTTGACGGCTATACAATAGAGCCCTGCCTGAAAGAAG
>CASFSP010000128.1 GCA_949297385.1 uncultured Oscillospiraceae bacterium | reverse complement strand
GGACGAAACCTACGCCGAAGACGAAGTGCTGGTGCAGGGTGTTATGGACTGCGTGCTGGAAAAAGACGGCCGGATAACCGTCATAGACTATAAAACCGACCGCGTGCCGGACATGCAGACGCTTAAAGAAAGGTACTCAAAACAGCTGGAAATGTACCGCCTGCGGGCAAAGCGGCTGTTCCGGACCGAAGATGTAAACTGCCTGCTGTACTCTTTTCACTTAAACCAACACATCATTTTTTAACAGGTGAAATTATGAAAGTTCTTATAATAACTGCCCCTTTGGGCAACGGGCATAACGCCTGCGCCAAAGCGCTGAAAAAACATTATGACAACCTGGGCGCACAATGCACCGTGCTGGACCTGTACGAATACATCAGTCCGCACCTGAAAAATTTTATCGAAACGGCCTATTTCTGGACAATGAAAAGCGCCATGTCTGTGCGCCCGCTGGCCAACGAGCTGTATATTATGAATGAAAACACCGAACCTCAGGCTCATTTTATCACCGACCTGCAAAATGATATACTGGCTTCGGCCTTGTGCAAATATATAGACGAAAACCGACCGGATATAATAATCTGCACACAGGTTTATGCGGCCCAGGTGGTCAGCCGGCTGCGCCGGGAAAACAAAACCGACGCACTGACCTGCGCCATAATAACCGACTTTACGGTACAGACCTACTGGCAGGACACGCAGAATATCGACTACATTGTCACATACAGCCCAATGCTTAACCAGCAGTGTGCAAACAGAGGTATACCGCAAAGTAAAATTCTGCCCATTGGCATACCCATAGATGAAAAATTCAGCCTGTCTGTACCCAAAGACAAGGCCAGGCGACAGCTGGGGTACAGCCGGGACAAATTCTGCGTGCTGGTGATGAGCGGCGGCATGGGGTACGGAAAAATCAGCCGCTGTGTGCAGGACATTGACAAACGGTTTGACAATATACAGTTTGTTGTGGTGTGCGGTTCCAACGAAAGCCTGTACAAAGACATGCAGCAGGTAAACACCAAAAACGAAATGCACCTGCTGGGATATTCCAACCAGGTGGAACTGCTGATGGATGCGGCAGACTGTATTGTTACCAAACCCGGCGGCATAACCGCCAGCGAAGCGCTGGCAAAGCACCTGCCCATAATCACCTATGATCCGTTGCCGGGAATGGAAGAAAACAATGTGGCTTTTCTTGTCAATATGGGCTGCGCCGTATCCTCGGAAAAAAATTTCCCGGTGGAGCTGTGTCTGGGACTTCTGACAAACAGCAAAACCAGGATTAAAAACCTTAAAGAGGCGATGGCGGATATTGCAAAGCCAAATGCCACCGCCAGTCTGGTGGATTTTCTGGAAAAACGATACAAAGAAAGGGGATAAAACCGATGGCAAAACTGGAAAAAGTTCTGTCCTGTGACCTGCAAACAGCGCTGGATACAATCGAAAGCGCAGTGATGAACTCTGTCAGCGCCAGCCTGGAAGATGCCAGCGATATAGTTTTTGACGGGGGCAGATGCGCTGTCAGGGTATATGAAAGATACAGCGCCTTTGGCGGTAACCGCGTCAGCCTTAATATAACCGCACTGGAAAGCGGCGGCAAAGTATATCTGTGCGCCATAACCAGCGGCGGCAGTCAGGCGATGTTTTTCAAGGTGAATACCCTGGGAGAAGAATCCTTCCTGGACAGCATCACCGGTGCGGTGGAAAGCTTAGCCTAATATACATATTGTATATTTTTGAATTAAAATTTCATTTTGTAAACCAAAAACAATATATTTTACAGAAACGCATACACAGCACAATTACAAACCCCGCAAACTATTTTTTAAGCTGTATATCTGTAAAAAGCAATCAAAAGCGTTTTAAAAAAACAAAAACCGTCCGTTTTCACGGACGGTTATATTTTTATTTAGTATTACAGATTGTAATCCCTTATCCTTATGTGTACATCAGCCAGCTGTTCCTCTGTAACTTCGCCGGGAGCGCCCATCATCAAATCCTGGGCAGCGCCGTTAAGCGGGAAGGCGATAACATCGCGTATTGTGTCTTCTTCCGCCAACAGCATAACCATTCTGTCAATGCCGGGGGCCATGCCTGCGTGGGGCGGTGCGCCGTACTGGAAAGCTGTGTACAGTGCACCGAATTTGGCTGCCAGTTCCTCTTCGCCGTAACCTGCAATGGCAAAGGCCTTGCGCATGATTTCCGGGTTGTGGTTTCTCACTGCGCCGCTGGACAGTTCCACGCCGTTGCACACAATGTCATACTGATATGCGTATATATCCAGCGGGTCTTTTGTTTCCAGCGCTTCCAGGCCGCCCTGGGGCATGGAGAAGGGGTTGTGAGTAAAGTCAATTTTATGGGTGTCGGGGTTCAGCTCGTACATGGGGAAGTCCACAATGTAGCAGAACTCAAACTTGTTCTTGTCAATAAGATTCAAAGTTTCGCCCAGCCATTTTCTTATACCGCCGGCCAGTGAGTCAACAACTGTCTTGCCGTCGGAAATAAAGAATATGGTGTCGCCGTCCTTCATCTTTGTCATTTCGATAAGGTGGGCGCGCTGTTCTTCTGTCAGGAATTTGTCTATCGGGCCTTTGAATGCGCCGTCTTTCAGTGTCAGGTAACCCAAGCCTTTCATGCCTATGGACAAAGCGTATTTCAGAGAATCTTCAAAGAATTTTTTGCTCTGGTGTGCACAGGGGGCAACAATGCCTCTTACCGGTTTGCCTTTGAAAGCGGCAAACTCAACGCCGGCAAAAAACTCTGTCAGGTCTTCTATGATCAAGGGGTTGCGCAGGTCGGGTTTGTCACTGCCGTATTTCAGCATTGCGTCCTCGTATCTTATTCTTCTGAACGGAGCAGGGCTTACCTCTTTGTTGGAGAATTTTTTGAAGGTGTTGTACAGCACCTGTTCGCCCACTTTGAATACATCTTCCTGCTCTGCAAAGGCCATTTCAAAGTCCAGCTGATAGAATTCACCGGGGCTGCGGTCGCCTCTGGCATCTTCATCCCTGAAACAAGGGGCAATCTGATAGTATTTGTCAAAGCCGGACACCATCAACAGCTGCTTGAACTGCTGAGGGCTCTGGGGCAGGGCATAGAATTTGCCTTCGTGCTTACGGCTGGGCACCAGGTAGTCACGGGCGCCTTCCGGTGAAGAAGATGTCAGAATAGGTGTCTGCAAATCGATAAAGCCCATTTCTTCCATCTGTCTGCGCAGATAGCTGATTATCTGTGAACGGAAAACAATATTTTTATGCAAAGCCGGGTTTCTCAGGTCCAGATAACGGTATTTCAGCCTTACATCTTCCCTGGTGTCCTTGGAATATTCAATCTCAAAAGGCAGCATATTTTTGCAGGGGCCCAGCACAGTCAACTTGTCAGCGTGTACTTCCACTTCGCCGGTGGCCAGCTTTTCGTTTACTGCCTCCGGGTCTCTGGCTACTACTACGCCGGTGGCCTGGATAACTGTTTCCCTGTTTATACCTTTCATCAAATCTTCGTCATGAAAAACCACCTGTGTTACACCGTAATGGTCACGCAGGTCGATAAAAATAACGCCGCCGTGGTCACGGATAGTGTTTACCCAGCCGGAAAGCGTCACTGTCTGTCCGATGTGTTCTTTTCTCACTTCGTTGCAGTTGTGTGTTCTCAACATGCTACATATCCTCCTGTAAAAAAATAAAAAGTCCCGGAAATTCGTAAAAATTTCCGGGACGAGCATTATAAAAATACCCGCGGTGCCACCCGCATTGGCGCACAGGCGCCCACTTTGATATATGATTTTCCGGTTTTAAAACAAAATGTCACCTTACCGCCGGCGCGCTTTCAGCCCATGGCGCGCTTCTCTGAAACGGCAGCCTGTCAGAGTGTTCCCCGCTAAACCGTACGGCGCGGCGCTTTCAGCCCATGGCGCAGCTCTCTTTCTCCGTCCTTGTGTTTAGGGAGTCTCTTTTATTGATTATAATAAAACCGCCGCCGGTTGTCAATGCCAAACCCGCTTTATTTTTCCCGTAAATTAAGGAAAAATTCCCTTTGACGCTCTTTTTTGTTGCACAAATTGTGAAAATGGGGTAGAATATATAAAAAAGCAAAAGGGGTAATAAATATGTCAATGATAGATACAGTACGCGCCGGCATGATGCAGGCCATGAAAGACAAGGACAAGATCAAAAAAGATGCCCTGTCCGCCCTGCTTTCCGCGCTGAAAGCCAAAGCCATAGACAATCACGGACAGCTGTCTGACGAAGAAGCTGTTGCAGTTGTTTCCAAAGAGATAAAACAGCTGAAAGAAACAATGGACACCGCACCGGCCGACTATGTACAGGTGAAGGAAGAATGCCGGGCAAAAATTGAAATTCTCTCCGTTTATATGCCACGGCAGATGAGCGAAGAGGAAATAAAACAGACCATCGCCAAAGTGCTGGCTGACCTGGGCCTGGAAAAACCCACAGCCAAAGAAAAAGGCATAATAATGAAAAACCTGATGCCGCTGGTAAAAGGCAAAGCCGACGGCAAGCTGGTAAACGAAATACTGGCAACATTTTTTGTACGGTAACACAATCTGTAAAACACCCGTCTGCTTTCTGATAAAAGCAGGCAGGTGTTTTTATCTTTAACAGGAGTTTTTGTATGGGCAGAATTATTCTGTTTGACTGGGCCAATGTTCTGCTGGACTGTTACAACGGTATTTACAGCATACACGATGCGCAAAGGGACATTGCCGCGCACCTGCGGCCGGAAAATATATACGCGCATACCATAAAAGGCCATGGGAGAACCTGCCGGATAAATATCGCCAGATTATGATTTTTGCAAAGGAAAAAGGACTGTCCCTTCGCGGGTATTCCTTTGAAATGGGAATGAATGATATATTCGCAGAAAAGCCGGAAGATTATATAACACAAATTCTTATTGCCGCCGACAGTCAGAACCAGCAGAAAAGCTGCGCCAATTTAGAATGACAACATAATATCATGATATATTTTCATCAAAAAAAGCGGACGGGAAAACCGTCCGCTTTTTGCCATACTATTCTTTATTTCTCAGCTTTTCAAAGAAAGAATCCAGCAGCGCCAGGCTTTCCTTTTCTCCCACACCAACAATGGTGTCAACAGTGTGGTTCAGGCCGCTGTTTGTCAAATCCAGCTTTCCGCCCATTGCCCCGGCCTTGAAATCTATCAGCGAATACACCACCCTGTCAATACGGCTGTTGATTATGGCGCCGGTGCACATTGGACAGGGCTCCAGCGTCACATACATCGTGCATCCGTCCAGTCGCCAGCTTCCCAGGGTTTTGCACGCGTCGTTTATGGCATTTATCTCTGCATGGCCCAGGGCGTTCTGCTCGTTTTCCCTAGTGTTGTACCCGCGGCCGACTACGCTGCCGTTTTTCACCACCACGGCGCCCACCGGCACTTCACCCATATCATAGGCTTTTTTTGCCAGTTCCAGCGCCATATTCATAAATTCTCTGTGAGACATAGCCCCTCCTACAAAGACAAGTCACGGAACATCTGTTCCATAATGGCCATAAAGCAGCACAACAGCGCCACCACCATCACCGGGCTTTGGGTCAGCTGTTTTAAACTGTACCGGCCGCGCTCCTCTGACAAAGGCCGCAGAAAACCTGTTTTTCTTCTTTTCAGATACATTGCCGAGATTATACCCAGCGCTATTATCACTGCAATGGCAAAAGCCGCAAAGGAAGCCGCAGATATGGCGTTTACCTTCTGCTGCATATACATCATAATAAAAGAATAGGCATTGTTTACAAAGTGCAGTGACATGCTGACAAAAATATTGTCTGTATACAGGTATATACAGGCCAGCAGAACTCCGGCGCCAAACACCGGTATAAAGCTTTGCACCTGGGTGTGCATCATCATAAAAATCAGCGCGCTGGCAATGACTGCAAATTTTCTGCCATAGGGCAAAAGCAGGTTCAGTATTTCACCCCTGACCAGCAGTTCCTCAAAAATTGCCGGAATGACCGATGTAAAAACAAAGTACAGTACCAGCGTAAGGGTACTGTCTATGGGCAGCAGCTGGCTGGCCGGGAAGGATATACCCAGTTTTTCCAGCGGCATCAGGGCTATACTGCCTATCACAGAAAAGCCGATAAACATCATCATACAGGTCATAACCATCCGTCCATGTTCCATTTTGAATACAGGCTGTTTTATAACCTGAGGGTGAAAATCGCACATTCTTTCGACAAACATTGCCGGCAGCAGACAGGACAAAGCCAGCGTCAGCATATAAAATATCAGCCACAGGTCAAAATTTTTATTCAGCCCCGCCTGCAAACCTATCATCGGCACATAAGTGCGTATAAGCAGAAAAATTATCAGCGCTCCGCCTATCACATTCAGGCGGTATTTTATGGGTTGTTTTTTCATCTTTCCTCCCGGGATAATAAAAACTGATAAATATTTTATCATTATATTTAAAAATTAACAACAATTTGTTAAATAATGTTGATTTTCCCGCTGTTTATAATTAAAATGAAATAAAAACACCCGGAGGCAGACATGAATTTCGAACAAGTGATGAACAGCTTACCCCGACAGCTACTGGCACCGCTGCCGACGCCGATACAGCGTCTGTCAGCCACTGAAAAAATGCTGGACAGCCCTGTGAAACTGTATATAAAACGCGACGACCTGACCGGTGTCGGCGCAGGAGGCAACAAGGTGCGCAGCCTGGAATATATCATAGGCCGGGCCAAGGCCGACGGATGCGATGTTATAGTGGCCTCCGGCAACGGGCAGAGCAACCTGTGTTCCCTTGCGGCGGCCTGTGCCGCCAGGGCAGGAATAAAATGTCTTATTGTACACAACTGCGAAAAGCCCGACATCTCCACCGGCAACGCAATTTTAAACGATTTGCTGGATGTGGAAAGGATATACATAGGCAATGTGGACAGCACACGGCGCGAAGAATATATGCCGCTGGTAATGCAGGTGCTGAAAGACCGAGGCCAGAAGCCATATCTTATACGCAACGGCGCCACCACCGGCCGCGGAGCCCTGGGATATGCCAATGCCGTTATCGAAATGCGAGACCAGTGCCGCCGGCAGAACCTGGAAATAAAACATATCTTCGCCCCCGGCGGAAACGGCGGAATAGCCGCCGGCCTTATATACGGAAACGCCATGCTGGATTTTCCGTTCAAAATACATATAATCAGTGTGGAGGACGACAAGCCGACACTGACAAAACACATTGAAACCACAATAGCCGAAATGCGGCAGATAACCGGCCTGCCCTTTGATTTCAAAGTAAAGGACTGTGCCGACATAACAGACGCCTACCGCGGCGAAGGATGGTCGATAAATACAGACCAAAGCCGGCAGATGGTAAAAACCTTTGTCAGGACCGAAGGCATATATATTGAAAATGTATACACCTCAAAGCTTATGGTCGGTTTTGAAGACATGATAAAAAAAGGTCTGACAGACGGCGACGCAATGGTGATACACACCGGCGGTTTCGGCAGTCTGTTCAGCCAATACTGATTTTAAAAATACTTTTGGGGACAGGCCCGGCGCCTGTCCTTTTTCTTTGCCCTGCAATTCACCAAAGATATCCTGCAAGAATAAAATATCATAAGCAGTCGCTTACTTTTTTATAAAAAAGGAGAAATTATGGCAACAGGATATTTACAGGTAATGGTGACCACCCAGGGCTCCCTGCCTTTGGAAAATGTAAAGATAACCATTACAGACGGACGGACTATGAAAGTTCTGGATGATAAAACTTCTTACACAGATTCCAGCGGCCAAAGCGCCCTTACACGGCTGGACACAGTGGATGTGGAATATTCCCTGGACGAAAACAACACCACTGTCCTGCCTTATAAAAACTACAACTTGATGATTGAAAAAGAAGGGTTTATACAAGGCGAAATTATCGGTGTACAGATTTTCCGGGGACAGACCAGTTTGCAGGCCATAGACCTGCTGCCGCGCCCGACAGATTTCGGCAGCAATTTTGAAATGGAATACAGTCGCGGCGGTGTTGCAAAACTGTTTGATGTGCAGCCGAACTTACAGCAGGGTACCAGTGAAGCGGTGCTTTCCCAGGTCATCATTCCGGAATATGTCACCGTTCACCTGGGCAAGCCCCAGGAAAGCGCAGAAAATGTGCGTGTTACATTCCTCACATACCTGAAAAGTGTCGCAGCCAGCGAAATTTATCCCACCTGGCCTTATGAGGCGCTGAAAGCAAACATTATTTGCCAGGTCACATTTATACTAAACAGAATATACACCGAATGGTACCGCAGCCGCGGATATAACTTTGATATAACCAGCAGCACCAGTTACGACCAAAAATATATACACAACCGTTCAACCTTTGAATCCACCGACCAGGTGGTGGAGGAGGTTTTCAACAACTTTGTTACAAAGGCCGGCAAAAAAGACCCGTACTTCACAGAATACTGCGACGGCAAACAGGTAACCTGCAACGGTCTAAAACAGTGGGGCGCCTTTGACAAAGCCAATGAGGGCATGACCGCACCGGAAATTTTGCAGTATTATTACGGTGATGTGATAATAAATGAAACAAACAACATATCATCTGTCACCACATCTTACCCCGGAACTCCCCTCAGGCTGGGAGATCAGAGCAGGTATGTACAGATAATCCAGGCGCAGCTGAACCGCATAGCCGACGACTATCCGGCCATTCCAAAAGTTTCTGTGGACGGAAAGTTCGGTCCGGCCACTCAGCGGCAGGTTAAAAAATTTCAGGAGATATTCAAACTCACTGCCGACGGTGTAGTGGGCAAAAGCACATGGTACAAAATCAGTTACATATATGTATCTGTAAAAAAACTGGCACAGCTGACCAGTGAGGGCGAAAGCGTTGAAGACGGCTCATACCCAGGATATGTGGTAAAGCAGGGCGAAAGAGGCATAAATGTAAAGATAGTACAGTTTTACCTCAACCAGGCTGCTGTATATGTTTCCAGTATAACACCCGTAGCCATCGACGGCATATTCGGCCCGGCCACCCGGCAGCAGGTAATCAACTTCCAGAAATTTTTCAACCTTACTCCCGACGGCAAAGTAGGCCGCCTGACCTGGGACAAAATGTACAATATATTCCTCAGTATACAGGCCGGCGTGCAGGTGCCTGTACCAACTCCACCCCGGCGGGACGCTTATCCGGGAACACTGTTCAAGCTGGGTTCCACCGGCGACAATGTGGTAAAAATACAGACCTGGCTCAACGGCCTGGCCACAGTTTACAGACAGATTTCCAGGGTTAAAGTAGACGGAATATACGGTCCGGCAACACAGAACAGTGTTATTGCCTTCCAGTCCCTTTTCGGTCTTGCTGCTGACGGCGTTGTTGGCCAGGCCACATGGAATGCGCTGTATAATGCCTGGCAGAACCTGGCAGCAGAAGGACAGCTGTAAAAAATAGTAAACAAAACCTGCATTTGTATTCACATTTTTTATATACAATCTCACATAAATTTCACACACAAAATATATTTTATTGCTTTTGTAAATAAGCTATTGTATAATATTTCCGTCTAATTTTTAAGAGAGGAAGTAAAAATACAATGTGGTTTATTTTTACAATATGCACTATTCTCGCCTGGTCCGGCTCTGACCTGTTCAGCAAGATAGGCTCCCGCCCGGACGACAAGCACAGCCATCTGAAAATGCTTATGGCTGTTGGCCTGGTAATGGGCATACACGCCATATGGCAGGTTACCATAGGCGGTGTTGAATACAGTCTGTTCAACTTTATTGCTTACATGCCCGTAAGCGCAATGTACATAATATCGATGATGTTCGGCTACATCGGCCTGCGTTATATCGAACTTTCAATTTCTTCACCCATATGCAACTCTTCCGGCGCACTGGTTGCCATCATGTGCTTTGTATTTCTGGGTGATACCATGTCTCCCCTGGCACTGCTGGCCGTCACACTTATATCAGTCGGTATAATACGGCTGGCTGTTATCGAGAAAAAAGAAGGCGAAGAACAGCGCGCTTTGCACATTAACCCCAATTCCATCAAATACGAGCGCGGCCTGCTGGCCATACTTTTCCCGGTTTTATACCTGATAATTGATGCCATGGGCACATTCCTGGACGGAATGTACTTTGATTTTGCACTGCCCCGGTGGTTCTATCAGGGAGTAACCGAAGAAACCGTAGAGGTCGTATGCAACATATCCTACGAATTTACATTTATGATTGTGGGCATTATATGCGCCATATATGTGCTGGGCATCAAAAAAGAAAGCCTGTCCGCCGGCAGGGATAAATTCAAACTTATCGCCGCATGTTTTGAAACATTGGGACAGTTCACATATGTTTTTGCCCTTTCCGGCAACACTATAATAGCCGCCCCTGCCATCGGTTCTTACACCATCTTCTCTGTTCTCTGGTCACACATCTTCCTGAAAGAAAAACTGACAAAGAAACAGTACGCTGTTATCAGCATGGTGCTGGCAGGTGTTGTAATGCTGGCATTTCTGGATATATAGTCTTTACAGAACAAAAATCCCCGGCCGTAGGCCCGGGGATTTTTTATATGCAGAGAAGCAGGCGCATAAAGCGCCTGCTTCTGCATCGGTTTTATTCTTTTTTAAGCTTTCATGCCTGAAATCAGCTTATTCAGCATAAGATCATTCATTACGATAAATTTCAGGTACGGTTTTCCGTACATTGTTTCATAGGAAGAATAATCACTGCTGCCCATATAGGTTTCAAAATACTCGGCAATATCATTGTTCTGTACTTTCAGACCTTCTTTTTCAGCTATTGCCTGAACCACCAGATAGGATTTAACTGTTTCTTTCATGTTGTCTTCCATGTCTGTTATATAGGCGTCCAGATTGTCAAAGCCCATAAGACCGGCCAGTTCATCAACTTCCATACCGTACATGGCAGCCTGCTGATTCATATAGTTTTTGTAATATTCCTTTTCATAATCCAGCATCTGCTGCGGATAATCTTTTACTTCGGATTCTTCCAGCAGCTTGTTCCATACATAATCTTTCTGCTGCTGGTCAATTATCCTGTTTTCCAGATCTTTCATAAATTCATCCAGGGATGAATAGTAAGCAGACAGGTTCTCTTTTACAAACTCGTCATTTATCTCCGGATAAACATCTTTGTAAATGTGATTTATGGTAATGCTGAATACAGCATCCTTGCCCTTCAGCTCTTCATTTTCGTAATCCTCCGGGAAAGGGACACTTATATCAAAATTTTCACCCGCTTTATGGCCTATCAGCTGATCCAGAAAACCGTCAATATAGTTTGTGACGCCTATTGTTACATCTGTGCCATTACCCTCTGTGGAGCCGCCTTCAAACTCTGCGCCGTCGATTTTTCCCACATAGTCTATGTTTACTTTATCGCCTTCGGCTATTTCGCGGCTTGTATCAGTGTCCTTTTCCTGTGTTTTGAAGCTGTTCTTTATCGCCTCAAGTTCCTTGTCAATGGATTCCTGAGAAGCTGTTTTATATTCTTCAGGCATTTCATATGCGGAATAACCAGGCAATGTCACATAATCAGAGGCTTTCACACCCTCAAAATATCCTTCGCTGTCAAAAGCAGAGCTGTAATCAAAGCCTTCTGTTTCTGTCTCTTCCTTCTGCCGTGCGCAGGAAGCCAGCATACCGCCGGCCAATGCTATGGCCAAAAGCAAAGCGACTATCTTTTTAATATTCATTTATATCCTCCGTTGTTGTTGATATAGCATTTTACATTTTATATCAAAAGGGACAAAGTTGCAAGGGGCTTTCCCCCTTTGCAATATATTTGTATCTTTATTTTCACACAAAAATCACCTTGCAAAACCCCAAAAGAGATAAAAAATAAAATTTTCCAAATTTTCGCAAAATTTACTCTTTTATTTTTACAAAAGTTATGCTATAATAAATAAGCTATAAATTTATATGCGCCCGTAGTTCAGCTGGTAGAACGTCAGACTCCGACTCTGAAGGGCACGAGTTCAAATCTCGCCGGGTGCACCAAAGCCGCTTTTTTAAGCGGCTTTTTTTATTTTTCACAGACCGTCAGCTGCTTTACCTTCCGCAAAATTTTATACGCAGTATATCACAGCCAAAATAAATACGCATGCAGTAATACCCTGCCATACTGATTTATAATTTTCAGCGCTATATTTTTGCACAAACAAAAAAGCCTGTCCTATTGGACAGGCCAGTGTGGTGAGCTATCGGAGACTCGAACTCCGGACACCCTGATTAAAAGTCAGG
>CASFSP010000127.1 GCA_949297385.1 uncultured Oscillospiraceae bacterium | reverse complement strand
GTGGTTTTGGAGACCACTGCTCTACCGACTGAGCTATACCCCTGTATAAGTTGCTTAATTATTATATAATAACGCCGTATAAATGTCAATAAAAATATTGCAAAATAATTTTAGTGTGTTAAAATTAGCTTAGCTTATATAAAAGTTAAGCATTAAAGGAGTATATGATGAAAAAAGAAAACAAATTACATTACGGTTGGCGGATAATATTCGCCTGCTTTATGTTGATGTCTTTTTATTTCTGCGTTGTCATGAACTGCCCCGGCCTGTTTTTGACCAGCGTAACACGGGAGTTCGGCATCTCCAGAAGCCAGTACACCCTTAACACTACTGTCGTTTCCATAGCTATGATGATTGTTTCGCTGAATGCGGGCAAAATCTTTTCCAAATTTAAAATCAAAAGTGTAATGCGCCTGGCCGGTCTGGTACTGCCCATAGCTTACGCCGGTTATTCCATCGCCCCCAACATCCGGATTTTTTACGGAATATCACTGGTAGTAGGTTTTTCACTGGGTCTGTGCGGTATGGTTCCCATGTCAACACTTATAACTAGGTGGTTCAATGACAAAAAAGGCCTGGCCACCGGACTGGCTTTCACAGGCAGCGGCCTGGGCGGCGTTATATTGCAGCCGGTTATAGGACAGCTGATTGAGGCTGTGGGCTGGCGCAAGACCTATTTTGCCATCGCAGTGATAATGTTTGTGTTTGTATATCCCTGCATTATGTTCCTTATTAAAGATTATCCGGCAGACAAAGGTCTGGAACCTGTGGGAGGCCTTGCAAAAGCTGAAAACAACATTGTTCCCGATGATGGTATAATGCTGTCACAGGCAAGGAAAAAAGCTTATTTCTGGATGTATCTGCCGCTGGTGGCCATATCCTGCGCCGCGGCCTGCTCCATGATACAGCAGATTGTGCCCTACGCCACAGACATCGGATATGATCCCACAGTTGCCGCCAACATAGGCGCCCTCAACCTGGGTACGCTGGCCGTAGCAAAAATTATTTTAGGCAAAATATACGACACCAAAGGCAACCTGGCAGGTACCGTAACCAGCCTCCTGGCCCTGGCCATTGCGCTGGTTTTGTACTACAACGCCAACAGCCCTGCAATACTGTACCGGGGAATAATCTTTGCCGCCATGGGCATAGCTTACACATCTGTTGGTTTCCCCATCAACACACAGACCATGTTCGGCAAAAAGGATTACAGCGCCATATACGGTGTTGTGTTCTGTTTTTCCAGCGTCGGTACGGCCATCGGTTCACCTATAACATCAATGATATTTGACGCCACCGGCAGCTACCGCACAGCCTGGCTGATATGGGGTGTGTTGATAGTCCTCACCACCGTCATATACATAATAATAGACAGAATATCTGCGGCTGACCGCAAGAAATCTTCCGTTTAATTTTAAAAGCCTTCCGCAAACACGGAAGGCTTTTAATTTATGGTTTAATTTTGTTTTATCAGCATCTTTCGGTAAATTTTTTCAAAATATGGAGTCAGCGCCATAAATATAATCGTCATGATCAATATTGCGGCCGCTGTATCGCTGATAAAATGCCTGCCCATTATCAGCCTGGAAAAGGCCACAAATGCCGCATACAGATAGCAAAAAACAAACAAAACCGCCTTTAACCTTTTAAAGCCGGCAAACAGAAACGGCAGCAGCAACATCAGAACTATACCCATGGCTGCCGCTGTGTGACCGGACGGAAAGCTGGAGCCGGATGTAAAGAAAGCAGGCTTGAACCAGTCGGCAAAAGCAAATTCACCGCCGGTTATAATATCTTCGTACCTGTCGCGCCCGAATATCTTTTTCAGCACAAATATAACTGAAAGATAACTGAAAAAATACATCGCCGCAAAGGCACACAATGCCTGTATTTTTCTGATTGTCCGGCGCTTGCAGCCCCTTATGGCAATGAATATCAACGCCGCCAGTATGCCGCCGAATATTCCGCACAGATACGGATTTACCTTTTCTATAAAAGCGCGCCCGGTCATGCTGGCCGATGCAAAATACATAAACCGGCAGCAGGAGGCTATCAGTACAAAAGTGCCTATGGCAAATGTGGTTATATTGCCGCCGTTGCGCACCATCAGGCAGGCGCCCAGCACCGGTATGAACAGATACATCGGAAAAAACGAAAATGCTTCAAATATAATGCCGAAAACATTTTTGGGATTGTAAAGAAAGTCTGTGGCAGCCCAGTCGAATTTTGCACCCACTGCCATAAAAATCAGGCACAGGATGATAACCGCAGCATATCCTTTTTTATACCGTTTGTTTATCATAATAAATCCTTTTCTTTTTTGATATATCTTATATATTATCCTTTATTTTGGCATCAGTCAATTATTATAACAAAAATTATATAATTCTTAATAAATTAAAAACGGGTCTTGCCAAAAGCAAAACCCGTTTTATTTGGTGGACCTTCACAGACTCGAACTGTGGACCGTCCGGTTATGAGCCGGATGCTCTAACCAACTGAGCTAAAGGTCCGTAAATATCATGCTCAGATATTATATAATATTTTGGCAGTGTTGTCAACATGTTTAAAAAAAAATATTTGAAAAAATTATTTTCAAAAAAAGCTTTTATGTTTAACATACTACTTGACAATACATAGTAGTGATGATATTATAATAGCCAGAAAGGGGGCTTTTATGAACACACAGTTTAAAAAAGGCGTTCTGGAGCTTATCGTATTGCTGTCGATGGCAGATATGGACAAATACGGATATCAGCTGGTCAGCGAAGTGGGCGAGATAATGGATGTAAACGAAGGCACCATATACCCGCTGCTGAAAAGACTGGTAAACGACGAGTACTGTGAAACTTATTTAAAACAGTCAGCGGAAGGCCCCGCGCGAAAATATTATCATCTGACAGATTCCGGCAGGATATATCTGAAAGTTCTGGCGCAGGAATGGTTAAAATTTGCCGACACGGTAAACAATTTTATTAAGGAGAGTGGATTTGATGACAAGGTTTGAGTTTGTAAACAAGCTTAACGGCAGGTTGTATCTTTTAAGCGAAGATGAAAGACGCGACATTATAGACGAATATATGGGACATATAGATCTGAAAATGCAGGAAGGTAAAAGCGAGGCGGAAGCCATAAAGGATTTCGGTGATATAGACGAACTGGCCGATGACATTTTGCAGGCCTACCATATAGACAGCTCCAAAGTCCAGGACAGGACGCTGGATATGTATATAAGACAGCGGGTGGATTACATCGGCAGGGCGGCAGAAAAATTTCTGTCCTTTTCTGCACGACAGATTGCCAGATTATTTGCCGAATTTCTGGTGTTACTGCTGTTGCTCAGCCTTATGCGCTGGCCGATAATGTCCTGCGCAAATATTTTCAGCTATCTGTTTGCCTGGATGCCGAATGTAATTTACAACTCGCTTACAACAATTATATACTTTATTGCCAATGTGATAAACATAGCCCTGGCTTTCGTGCTTATATATCATTTTATAAACAAAAGAATTATGGACAACAACCCCACTCCCCCTCCCTCCGGTTCAGGCAAGGGATTTTCCGGGGATGACAGCATAGGAAGCCAGGTGGAAAAATTCAGCAACCTGGCTGTTGACAAAGCCGAAAGCTTTGGCCGCAGTGCTTTGAACGCCGGCGAAAAGACCGGAAGCTTTATAATAAACTTTGCCGTTGTAATAATAAAAATATCTTTGATACTTACCATCGGTTTACCGGGCGCGATTTTCACAATATGCGCCATAGTCGGCACTGTATTGGCGTGGGTACTGTATATAGGCAGCGGTATAGGATTTCTGGGGCTGTGTATCTGCGGCGTCGGCATATGTATGATGTCCATAGCTTTTATGACATGGCTGGCTAAACTCTTGGGAGGTAAAACAAATGCGTAAAGTATTTATATCAACAATTGTAATTTCGGCTTTGTGCGCCTTTGCAGCACTGTGGCTTAGGGGGCATAAAAAATGAAAAAAACTTTGATTACCTTTATTTTGGGAGCTGTTTTGTTTGGCGTGGGAACAGGCATATTCCTGCTGGAACTGGGCGACTGGTCCATAAAATATGACAGGCGTGACCTGACCGGTATGCCGCAGCAGGTATACCGTACAGATGCTGACATAGATCTATCCGACGCACGGAAGCTGGATATAAACATAAGCGGTAACACCGGATACATACAGGAATATGTCAATACAGAAATAATTGAAGACCCTGAGTATACCGAAAGTGTGAAAGTGGAAATAACCTATTGCGGCGGCGAACCCTACGCGTATTGGTACGATTATTACAACACTGACAATGACCGGACATATTATAACTACATTATACGCAGCGACAACTACACTTCTTTTTCTCAGATCAAAAGCACCGTGCAGGAAATGTTCAGGCAAAAAACATTCTTCCAGGATTTCAGCAACAGCCTGATAAAAAATGTAAAAATCACCACTGCTTATCCCGATAAAATCAATATATATTAAAAAAATGCCACCGTAAAAACGGTGGCGTTTTTATTTAAAATCTTATTTAAGCCTGAGAGTGGAAGAAAGCACTTCGTCTTTGGTGGGTACGCTGTCCGCCGCGCCTGGGCGTGAAACAGCAATGGCGCTGGCCTTTGACGCCATGGACAAAATCTCCATAGGAGCCATTTTTTCCAGCACGCCGTTAAGGAAATAGCCGGTAAAAGTATCACCTGCGGCAGTGGTGTCCACCGCCTGCACATTGTAAATACCGTGGGTATAAACTTTTTCACCGTCAAAGTATTTTACGCCGTCACCGCCCAAGGTGATAACAATTTTGGAAGCGGGATATTTTTTCCTCAATTCTTCCAAAGCTGTGTCGGTATCCCGGCAACCACTGATAGCCGCTGCTTCTATTTCATTCATTATAAAGTAGCTGACTTTTTCAAGGTCACACCGCAAAAGATTTTTATCCATCGGGCTGGGATTAAGGGCTATCACCATTCCCTTTTCATATCCTTTTTCAATTATGTAATCCAAAGATGAAATTTCATTTTGCAACAGAAGTATGTCCCCTGCGTCAAAGTCTGCCAGGACTTTGTCCACATCTGCCCTGGTTATCAGTCGGTTGGTGCCGCCGTACAATATTATGTTGTTCTGGCCAACGCTGTCTATCTGTATAATTGCGTGACCGGAAAACGCCTCGTCCTCTATCAGCACATGATCTGTATCCACATCAAATTCTTTCAGTTTTGACAGCAGTACAGCACCATCAGCGCCTATTTTGCCAGCCATGTAAACATCGCTGCCGGCCTTTTTGCAGGCTATGGCCTGATTCAGCCCTTTGCCGCCGCAAAAAGTTTCCATAGAAAGGGACGATATGGTCTCGCCCGGCTTTACGAAATTTTCAACACTGTAAGCCCTGTCTATATTCAGCGAGCCAAAATTTAATATTTTCATAAAAAACTCCTAAATCATACGCGCTGCACCGCGCGTGTTTTTACAGGCCGCAGCCCGCATATTTCTTTACAATCATTTTACATATATATTTATAATATGTCAACAAAATCCCTGAAATGAAAAAACAATTTTTTGTGCAAACTATTCTTT
>CASFSP010000126.1 GCA_949297385.1 uncultured Oscillospiraceae bacterium | reverse complement strand
TCCTTCCGGGTCAGCAGGGATTTTTCGGTATTTTCCACTGCCTGATTAAGGGAGATGTTCCGGCTTTGGGCAGTGGCTATATCAATTTTATTCTGCTGGTCTTGCAGCTGCAGGCTGTTTATCTGCGCGCTTATCCTGCCTTTTTCGTCTCCGCTGCTCTGTGCTTTTGCAGCAATCTCTTCCAGGCTGGCCTGCCGGCTGGCCCGCTGTTGTTCTTTTGCCCGTTCCTGCTCTTTCAGCTGCCGTATCTTGTCTTTCAGCCGCCGGCTCTGGCTGTCAAAACGGCTTTGCTCATTTTCAAAGCCGGACAGTTCCCGGCGCAGTGACTCTATCTGGTCTTTGGCAAAACCTGCCCGGCTTTGAGCCGCGGCTTTTTCGGCTGATATAGCAGATATGTCCGACTCCGCCCGGCGCATTGCCCGGGTGTTTTCTTCCCCCTTTGCCAGCAGGCTGTTGGCATAAAGATATCTTTCTTCCAGGTACTTTTCGCTTTCTTCCAGACGCTGGCTTACCTGTTCGTAATCCGAATTGAATATTTCCAGCCTTCTCTGCTGCCGTCTTATCAGCTCTTTGGACTTGTCCACTGTGTCCAGCCACAGGGATATTTCCAGTTCTTTTTTCTTTTCGGAAAGGGAAAGAAACTCTCTGGCTTTTCGGCTTTCTTTTTCCAGCGGGCCTACCCTTTCTTCCAGGGTAGACAGTATATCAGACAGCCTGGTTATGTTGCCCCGGGCGTTTTCCAGCTTTCTTTCCGCCTCGTTCTTTTTATACCTGTATTTTGCAATTCCGCAGGCTTCTTCAAATATTTCGCGTCTGCCTTCGGGCCTGGCAGTGACAATTTCGCTAACCTTTCCCTGGCTTACGATAGAATATCCGTTTTTACCAAGACCTGTATCAAAAAACAGCTCCTGTATATCTTTCAGGCGGACTCTTGCACCGTTTATGTAGTACTCACTGTCGCCGCCGCGGTAATATTTTCTCATAACAGCAATCTCGTCGCTGTCCACATCAAAATCCCTGTCGCTGTTGTCCAGAATAAGGCTGACAGAAGCAAAGCCCATGGGGGCGCGCTTTTGGGTGCCGCCAAATATTATATCTTCCATTTTGGCGCCGGCGCGCAGCTGACTGCCTCTGGTTTCACCCAGCACCCAGCGTATAGCGTCGCTGATGTTGCTTTTGCCGGACCCGTTGGGACCCACCACAACGCTCATACCCTTTTCAAATTCTATTTTGGTCTTATCCGGAAAGGATTTAAAACCATGAAGCTCAATAGCTTTTAAATACACCGTATTTCCCCTTTTTTACAAATGATAAACTCTTCTCCCTGCACATCGGAATCAGGCACAAACCGCACTTGCCAGCCAAGGGCCGCCAGCGCTGTCACATTGCTTTTTTTCTGACCTATGGCCTGGGACAACTTTGCCGGGCTTACATGCACTTCATATCGCCCGCCGCATTTTTGCCTCTCCAAAGCCCGCTTTATTTTTTCTAAAAACAGATGGCTTTGCACCAGTTCTTTAAACGCCGGATGATACGGGCCGGCCACAAGAGATTTTTCCAGTCCTGTGTCTGCGTGCAGACCCAGTTTGATTATCCTTATACCCCGCCGGTTGAACATCTTTACCAAAACTGCACATATTTCCACCGTCTGCCGTATGTCCGGCGGTGTGTAAATACCCTTTTGGTAAAGCTTTTCAAGCAATGTATCTTTCAGGGTAAGGGTGGGATAAATTCTGACAGTATCCGGGCCTATCTCTATAAATTTCTGTGCTGTGTCCACGGCATATTCCATATAATCTTTCTGCCGGTACAGGCCTGTCATCATCTGCAAGCCCAGGGAAAAGCCCTGCCGTTTTATCATCTCTGACGCTGTGTAAACATCCCGTACGCTGTGGCCGCGCAGATTGGCTTTCAGCACATCGTCCTGCATGCTCTGGGCGCCCAGCTCTATGGATGTAACGCCGTAATGTTTCAGCAGATGCAAAATTTCGCCGTCTATGGCATCTGGGCGGGTGGACACCCTTATACCCATGGCTCTGCCCCGGCGCACAAACGGCCGTGCGGCTTCCAGCAGCCGCACCATGTACCGCCTGTCTATGGCTGTAAAACTGCCGCCGAAAAATGCTATTTCATAGTTTTTCCCGGCTTTTTCATCCTTTGGCAAAAATTCTTCGCACAGCCGGGTCACCTGCCGCGGCGTGGGCGGATTTTGTGTGCCGCTTATCTTTTTCTGGTCGCAGAAGCTGCACTGGTTCGGGCATCCCTCGTGAGGGACGAATATTGACAGATTTTTATGTTTTTCCATAACAGCTCCTTTACTGCGGCCTAATATTTGTATCCCATCAAAGCCAGAGCCTCTTTGGCCGCCGCCTGCTCTGCCTGTTTTTTGCTTTTTCCTGTGCCTTTGCCTATGACATTGCTGTTCAGATGCACCTGAACTTCAAAACTTTTGTCATGGTCCGGGCCGTGCTCTCCGCTGACCACATAGCTCAGCCTTTCGCCCGGGTTTTTCTGTATTATCTCCTGCAACAAAGTTTTGTAATCCTGCAAAGACAGGTGTGCCGCATCCACAAACCTCAGCACAAACTTTTTGGCCACTTCCATTCCGCCGTCCAGGAACATTGCCCCTATCAGCGCCTCAAAGGCGTCCGCCAGAATAGACGGGCGGTTTCTGCCGCCGGAGGCCTCTTCACCTTTGCCCAGCAGCAGAAACTGACCCAGCTGTATCTCCGCAGAATATCCGGCCAGCGCTTCTTCGCACACCAGCGCCGCGCGCTGTTTGCTCATCTTTCCTTCGGCCATGTGGGAACTTTCCCTGAACAGCTTTTCACTGGTAATCAGCTGCAATACTGCATCGCCCAAAAATTCCAGCCTTTCATTGTAGGGTATGTTACCCTTGTTTTCATTGGCATAGGAAGAATGGGTCATTGCGGCTTTCAAAAGGCTTTTGTCCTTGAAGGTATATCCTATGTTTTTTTCCAGTTCTTTCATGGGTTTATTCCTCCCGGGACAGATGTGACGCAATCAGGTTGGAAACATCGTTTTCCGCATAAATTTTGGCCTGTCTTATGGCATTTTTAAAAGCCTTTGCATTGCTGGAACCATGGGCTTTGATAACGCCTTTGCTGATGCCCAGGATAGGCGCTCCGCCGTATTCTGTATAGTCCAGCTTGGCTTTGAAGGCTTTCAGCTGGTCTTTCAGCAACAAAGCCGCAATTTTGGTTTTTAAATTGGTCATGAACATGCTTTTCAGCTGTTTGTTCATAAACATAGCCACGCCCTCGCTGGTTTTCAGCGCCACATTGCCGGAAAATCCGTCGGCTACCACCACATCGGCCAGGTCAGACAGCACATCCCTGCCCTCTATATTGCCGATAAAGTTTATCTTTTTGTTCTCTTTCATCAGTGCGTATGCGGCCTTGTGCACATCGGTACCCTTGGTATCTTCTGCGCCGTTGTTCAGCAGTGCCACACGGGGGTTTTTCCTGCCGGCCACATTTTCCATATAAACAGAGGCCATAACAGCAAACTGATCCAGCATTTCCGGCCTTACCTCGCTGTTGGCACCGCAGTCCATCAGCATAAATCCGCCGGGGTTTTCTCCCGGAAGAACAGAGCCCAAAGCCGGGCGTTTGCAGCCTTTTATCCTTTTTACGATAAAGGTTGCGCCCATCAGCAATGCGCCTGTACTGCCGGCGCTTACCAGCGCATCGCCCTCTCCGTCAGCCAGCGCCTTGCAGGCGATGTGCAGGGAGGAATCTGTGCGCTTTTTAACCACATTCATCGGGTCTTCGTGTATGTCAAATACGCCGTCAGCCTGTTTGAATGTTATGTTTGTTGTATCTATATTGTTTTCCTTGCAGCAGGCTTCCATGGTGGGTATATCGCCCACAGCCAGTATCTCCACGCCCAGTTCCTTTACGGCCATCGCCGCGCCTTTCAGCGGCTCTGCCGGGGCCAGGTCGCCGCCGAAAACATCCAGTATTATCTTCATAGGTTACAATCTCCTTTCAGAAAGGCCCTGTCAGAAGGGCAGTTTTTTGCCGCATTTTGGGCAATATTCAAAGTCATCGCCTGCCTTTGCACCGCAATAGGGGCAAAAACGGTTTTCGCCGCCGATGTTGGCTCTCGGGGTTCCGTCAGCGTATGTATCACCGTATCTCTGCCTTACATATTCGTTCAGCGGATCGGTTTCTTCGCTTTCATCGGTTATTTCAAATTCGGAATATCTGTTTTTGCCCGTGGCGTTTTTGTAATGGTAAACAAACTGCGCAATGCTCATTATTATAAAAATCACGCCGAAGCCGGCAAAAAATATCGGTGCGCCCATACTTACCGCCATAATTGTCCAGAATATGGCAAACACTATTCCGAACCGGCTGCCCATTGCGTTAAGTCCCGACGGACCTCTTCCGGGTTTTATGCTTTTCATAAAAAGACCTCCTTAAAGAGCGATTGATTGTATATCCTTTTTGCCTCTTTCACTGAGGGCCGCATACCTTTCGCGCTTGTCTCTGATGTGGTTTTCCAGCGGCGGCAATATGCCCATATTGGCGCCCATAGGCTGAAAATCCTTATTGGGGGAAGTTATATAATTTATCAGCGCGCCGCTGATAGTTGTCAGTGGCGGAATCTGCGCCGGTCTGTCTTCCAGGCGACACCATACAAAATAAGCCGCCAGCAGGCCGCACATACTGCTTTCGCAGTAGCCCTCCATGCCGGTTATCTGTCCGGCAAAATAAACATTCGGATACTTTTTCAAGTTTAGCGTATTATTGAGTACATTCGGTGAATTTATAAAGCTGTTGCGGTGCATTACACCGTATCTGGCAAAAACCGCATTTTCCAGCCCGGGTATCATTCCGAAAACCCTTTTCTGCTCGCCGAATTTCAAGTTAGTCTGAAATCCCACCAGATTGTACATGGTTTTTTCCCGGTTTTCGCACCTCAGCTGTACATTGGCCCAGGGACGGCGGCCTGTTCTGGGGTCGGTCAGCCCCACAGGACGCATCGGACCATAGCGCAAAGTTTCCGGCCCTCTGCCGGCCATAACCTCCACCGGCATGCAGCCTTCATACACTGTCAGATCTTCCTCAAAACTTTTCAGCGGAGCCCTTTCTGCTTCTGTCAGCGCCCGGTAAAAGGCCTCGTACTCCTCTTTGTTAAAAGGGCAGTTGAGATAATCGTCATCGCCCTTGCCGTATCTGGAAGCGGCAAAAACCTTGGACATATCTATGCTGTCGGCCATAACTATCGGTGCGGCGGCATCGTAAAAAGACATTCCCCGGCCGCACATTCCCTTTATCTGCCGGTACAGCCGGCCGCTTGTCAGCGGGCCTGTGGCAACTATTGTCAGCCGGTCCGGGTCAATTTCCGTAACCTCTCCGTACTCCATTGTTATATTGGGGTGGTTTTTTATCTTTTCGGTTATCAGCGCACTGAAAATATCCCTGTCCACCGCCAAAGCACCGCCGGCAGGCACACTGCATTTTTCGGCGCATTCCAGCACGATGGAGCCAAAATGTCTCATCTCGTTTTTCAGCATTCCCTGGCTGGAATCTTCCCTGGTGCTTTTCAGGCTGTTGGAGCATACCAGCTCGGCAAAATTTTCGCTTTTATGCGCGTCGGAAAACTTTTTGGGTTTCTGTTCGCACAGCGTTACCTTAACGCCTCTCTGAGCCAGAAAATATGCCGCTTCACAGCCGGCCAGACCTGCACCCAGTATCTTTACACATTTTTCCATATATTATTTTTCTTCTTCCGTTTTCTCTGTCTTTTTCTTTGCCGGCCGGGCGGTGTTGTTGGGACAGCCCTCTTTTACACAATGGGCAACGGCGCCTTTGGTGCTCTTTTTGAACATTGTGCTGCCGCATACCGGGCATTTTTCGTCAGTGGGCTCTTCCCAGGACATGAAATGGCAGTCCTTGCTGTTTTCACATGCGTAGAATGTCCTGCCTTTTTTGCTGGTCAGCATCAGCATTTTTCCGCCGCACACCGGACAGTTGCCTTTGGCATATTTCACCAGGCGTCGGGTATTTTTACATTCCGGAAAACCGCTGCACGCCAGAAATTTGCCGAAACGACCGGTTTTTATAACCATGGGTTTGCCGCAGATTTCGCATATTTCATCTGTCATCTCCCGTGGGACAGTCACCTTCTGGCCTTCCATATCCTTTTCCGCCTTTTTCAGGTCGGCGTCAAATATGGCATAAAATTCTTCCAGGACTTTTGTCCATTCCTTTTCGCCCTCTTCAATTTTGTCCAGGTCGTCTTCCATCCGGGCAGAAAATTTAACATTTACTATATCGGCAAACTGTGCCCGCAGTATATCATTTATGGTTATGCCCAAGGCAGTGGGCACCAGTTTTTTGGCCTGGCGTTCCACATAACCTCTTTCGATTATGGTGTATATAATCGGCGCATAGGTGGAAGGACGGCCTATACCGTTTTCTTCCAGCGCCTTTATCAGCGTTGCTTCGGTGTATTCAGACGGCGGCTGGGTGAACTTCTGCTCTGTCTCCATTTCCCTCAGCTTCAGTTTAGTATCATGCTCCAGAGGCGGCAAAGCTGTTTCCTTTTCCTTCTTTTCGTCTGTCTGTTCTTCATACAGTGTGGTGAAACCGTCAAACAGCACTGTGTAACCGGCGGCTTTGTACAGATGTCTGCCCGCCCTGATATCCACATTCACTGTTTCCTGCACACAGTCAGCCATCTGGGAGGCGGTAAAACGCTCCCAGATCAGTTTGTACAGTTTTGCCACATCTCCCTGCAAAGAGTTGTATGCAATCTGCGGGGTGATGGCTATATTGGTGGGTCGGATGGCCTCGTGGGCATCCTGGGCATTGGATTTGGTTTTAAAAACCCTGCGCTGTGCCGGCAGATATTTTTCGCCGTATTTTTCTTTTATAAATTCTTTGGCTGCGCTCCGCGCCTCATCGCTGATGCGCAAAGAGTCGGTTCTCATGTAAGTGATAAGACCCAGTGTGCCGTAGCCTTCCACCTCCACGCCTTCGTACAGAGTCTGGGCGGCGCGCATGGTGCGCAGTGCCGTAAAGCCCAGTCTTCTGCTGGCCTCCTGCTGTAAAGAAGATGTGATAAACGGCGGCGCCGGTGTGCGCTTTCTCTCGCCTTTTGCAATTTTTTCAATCACAAAAGTTTCATTTTCGCTTTCCTG
>CASFSP010000125.1 GCA_949297385.1 uncultured Oscillospiraceae bacterium | reverse complement strand
TGTGAATTGCGGAACCGGGCGCTTTCCAGTATTGTACGCATACGCACGGAGTTGGAGGTTTTGTTCGGCACCTCTATGCCTACTGCCGCTTTGTTGGGTATCGGTGCTTCAATTCTTACACCGCTGGCCGCCAGGTTAAGGGCTATATCGTCTGCCAGGTTGGTAATCCTGCTTATTTTTACCCCTGCCAGCGGCTGCAGCTCGTATCTTGTGACAGAGGGGCCGCGGCTGATGTCGATTATCCTGGTCTGTACACCAAAGCTTTCCAGAGTTTCCACCAGTTTCCGCGCGTTGTGTTTCAACTCTGTTGCCACATCTCCCCGCACGGTATTTTTGCTCTTTTCAAACAGGTCTATTGGAGGGTGCTTGTACACATAGGCCTTTTCGCTGTGGATTTTTTCTTCCGAATGCTCCACCGGCTGTTCCGATTCCTGCGTCGGTTCCGGCTGAGGCCGTACTGTTTCGACAGGCTGTCTGCTTTTTTCCTCTTCGACAGCATGTGTTGACATATTCAGCTTTTTCATTATCTCGTCAATTTTTTGCTGCTCCAGGCTTTTCTGCGCTTTGACATCGTCAAAGGTTTCGCTTACAACCGTCTGAACTTCCTGTGTCCGGAAAACATCTTTTGAAGGCCGGTCGTCAATTTCAAAATCAATCTTCGGTTTTCTTGACAGGGTTTGCCGGGCTTTTTCCGATTCAGCCTTCTGCCTGGCGGCTTTTTCCCGCTGTCGCCGTGCTTTGGCCGCGCGGCTTTCTTCCAGCTGTTTTGCCAGCCGCCGTTTTTCCCGCGCCGCTTTTTCCTGAACTTTTACATATATGTCATAGGGCGTGGTGTCTGTCAGGAACATGAAAAATGTCACCATAAGTATCGCTATGGATATTTTGGCTGCTGCATCACCGAATGCACTTTGCAGAGGTATGCCCACTATGCCGGCTGCAAGGCCACCGGAATACCACACTTCTTTACCCATTCGGTGTAATTCTGCCGCTATCCGCAACGCAGTAGAACCAGAGGCGCCGCCGGCAAAAAATACCTGCATAAAACCGCACAGAAGCACTATGAATCCACAGGCCCAGAACATTTTCAGTTTTACCGGCTTGTCCTGCGCAGTAAGTACCCCAAGGTATATCAGCAATATACCCAAAAAATATCCGGAAAAGCCGAAAATACCAAACAGAAAATTCTGTCTTAAATAAGCCCAGAAATTTTCCCCCGGATATATTGCCATGGCCACAAGACCCAGCCCCAAGGCAAACATCAGTATGCTCCAGGCGCGGTTTATCTCCGCCTTTTTCTTTGCCCGCGCCGAAGGGCGTCCGCGTCTGCCTTTAGAAGCAGGCGCAGAGCTTTTTTTCGCGTTCGATTTATTCGCCATATTTTCTCCTCAAAACTATAATATAAGCATGCCCACAACTGTGGTGCCAATGAATTTTTCAATTATTCCTATAAGCAGAACTATTATGCCCAGTGCAAATGTGTAATAGGAAAAAATTATAAACTTATCGTTTATAACCAGATATTTTATCAGCCTTATGGCCAGAAAGCCGACAATAGCGCTGGAAATCAGCCCGGCAATTATCACCGGCCACGAATACTCCATGCCGGCCTGTAATGCCCGGGGTATTTCCAGGACACTGGCACCCAGTATGGCAGGTATGCTGAGCAGGAACGAAAATGTAACCATAAAATCTTTGCTGTAACCCAGCAGCAGCCCGGTAGATATGGTGCTGCCGGAACGGGATATGCCAGGCATTATGGCCAGCCCCTGGAAAAAGCCTATGGTAAGGGCATCTTTAATGCTCATGTCTTTTGCGCTCTTTTTGCCTTTGACACATTTGGAGGCAAGGAACAGCAGCGCCGCTGTAAACAAAAAGCACAGACCCTCCACGACTATATCGCTGTCTTCGGCAAAAGAAGTGATGAAATCCTTTATCAGCACAAAGCCGAACAAAGGCAAAGTGGTTACAACCAGCATATATATCATCATTCGCGCCTGGCTGGGTTTTTGCCCTTTCAGCCTTTTATGGAAAAAGTCATCAACTATTGAAAAAGCCTCTATTATAAGGTCAAATATGATTTTTCTGTATGTAACCAAAACCGCTATCAGCGTGCCAAGATGCAGCATAAGCGTGAAAATCAGGGCATTTTCGCCGTAATTCCCGGTGAAATGCTGATATATTGACAGATGCCCGTCACTGGATATGGGCAAAAATTCTGTCAGTCCCTGTATAATTCCCTGTAATATAGCGTCAAAAATACTCATTTGTCCTCCGATATGTATCCGCGGGTTAAAACCGCGGTATTCAAAAAATCAATCGTACATTATATAATACCATATTTTATGTGTTTTTTAAACCTTATTTTTGCTTTTCAATGCTGGTGTATAAAAATTCCAGCGCGTCGGACAGATAGCCTATCTGATCTATCAGACCTTCTTTGACAGCCTGGTTTCCGTCCAGTACAGTTCCCACATCCATAATCAGCTGGCCGGTTTTCAGCATGAGGTCGGTAAATCTTTTTTTGGAAATTTTGCTGTTTTTAGCCACAAATCCTGTTATTCTCTGCTGTATGGCCTCCAGATAGTCCATTGTCTGGCTGACGCCGATAACCGTGCCGCTGTGGCGCACCGGATGCACCGTCATGGTGGCGGTGGGCACAATAAATGAACGGTCGGCAGACACCGCCAGCGGTATGCCTATGGAGTGGCCTCCGCCCAGCACCAGGCTGGCTGTGGGCTTTGTCATACCGCAGATAAGTTCTGATATGGCCAGCCCTGCCTCCACATCGCCTCCAACAGTATTCAGTATTACCAGCAGGCCTTTTATATCCGGGTCCTCCTGCACCGCTATCAGCTGTGGTATTACATGTTCGTACTTTGTGGTTTTGGTCTGGGCATTGGCTTCAAAATGGCCTTCTATCTGGCCTATTATGGTAAGGCAGTGTATAGGATACTTGCCTTTTGTCCTGCCGACAGACCCATCCGGTGTGTGCTTTTCTGTTTCTTCTTCACTGTTCATATTTTCTTTTTCCCTGTCCATCTTCATCTCTCCCTATTATTTTTATTGAGTATTGGCAAAAATTATAATAGTAAACTTCGGCAGATGCTTTAAAAACTGCTACAAATTTGACAAACTGCCATAAAGTAGTATAATCTAATTAAAAAATGAAAGGCGGTACATCGATGCCTAATGTAAAAGTTCCCCTTCCGGTAATCCGCAGATTACCCAGGTATTACAGATATATAAGCGAATTGAAAAACAGCGGTACAACCAGGATATCTTCCAGCCAGCTGGCGGCTATAATGGGCTCTACCCCCAGCCAGGTCAGACAGGATTTCAACTGTTTCGGCGGCTTTGGTCAGCAGGGTGTGGGATATTCGGTTCAGCTGCTGTACGAAGAAATACAGAAGCTGCTGTTTGCCCGGCAGGACCTGCGTGCCGTACTGGTGGGCACAGGTAACCTGGGCATATCCATGGCAAACTTTGTAATGAAAGAAAACACCGGTGTACAGCTGGTGGGTCTTTTTGACAATGACAGCGCAGTCATAGGCAACCATCTGTTCAATATGGAAATAAAATCCATGGAAGAATTTTCGGACTTCTGCCGGAGAGAGCATGTGGACATAATAATAATCTGTACACCAAAGGAAGCCGCGCAGGAAATTGCACCGATGATTTTGCGTACAGGCATAAAAGGTATATGGAATTTCAGCCATTATGACTTTGCCAACCTGGATGACAGCCTGATTGTGGAAAATGTACACCTGAGGGACAATTTAATGGCCTTGTCTTACAGAATAACCCACAGCGGAAGCGACGAACAGTAATGGCAAAACTATATTTTAAATACGGCGCAATGAACAGCGGCAAATCCACAATACTTTTGCAGTCCGCTTATAACTACACAGAAAGAGGCATGCGCCCTGTTATACTGAAGCCGTTTATCGATACCAAAGGCGGTGAGTACATCGTCAGCCGCCTGGGAGTAAAGCAAAAAGCCGACCGGCTGATAAAAAGCGATGATGACATACGCCGGATACTGGCACGGGACACCCGGGCCAACGGAAAAGCCGACTGTGTTTTCGTGGACGAATGTCAGTTTCTGACACCGCGGCAGGCAGAGCAGTTGTTCTGGATTGCTGTGGAAGATGATATCCCGGTGATTTGCTTTGGCCTGAGGACGGATTTTCTGACCAACGGTTTTCCGGCTTCGTCCAGACTGCTGGAGCTGGCTCACAGCTTGCAGGAGCTTAAAACCATATGCCGCTGCGGCAAAAAAGCTATGTTCAACGCCAGAAAGATAAACGGGAAGTTTGTTTTCAGCGGCCGGCAGGTGGCCATTGACAATGAAAACAATGTGGAATACGAATCTTTATGCCCCCAATGTTATATACAAGAAAAGAATAACGCCGCATTAACCTGAGGAGGGATATTTATGAAATGGAATATTGTATGTGATTCATCATGTGATATTTTGACTTTATCCGACCTTGCGCGGGATACGGCATTTTCCGTTGCCCCGCTGAAAATAATTGTCGGGGACCGTGAATTTGTGGATGACGAAACCTTGGACAGACAGCGGCTTTTGGATGCCATGGCCAGCTTCAAGGGTGCTTCATCCTCTGCCTGCCCTGCCCCCTTTGAATGGGCGCGGCAGTTTGAAAAAGCGGATTTCAGCATTGCAATATGTATTTCCAGCCAGCTGTCCGGAGCGTACAATTCGGCCATGGTTGCAAAAGATATGGTGCTGGAAAAATTCCCGGAGAAAAAAATATATGTGGTCAATTCCCGTTCCACCAGCGGCAGCATGATTTTGCTGGCGGAAAAGATAAACAGCCTTATCAAGGCAGGAAAAGATTTTGACCAGGTGGTAAACGAAACGGAACAATACAACAACACCATGCAGCTGACCTTCTGCCTGACAAACTACGACAACCTGATAAAAACAGGCCGCATGAGCGCATTTACCGGCGCTGTTGCTTCGGTGCTGGGCATCAGGGCCATCGCCATGAAAAGCCCTTTGGGTGAAATAAATGTGCTGTCAAAACAGCGCGGTGATGCAAACACCTATAAATATATTGTAAACCAGATGGCAGGTCTGAAAGAACTGAAAAACCTGCATATAATCATAACACACTGCCAGAATGCCGACGGCGCTCACAAGATAAAAAATCTTCTGAAAGATATGTACGGCGCGGTAAATGTCAGCATACTGGAAACCAGAGGTCTGTGCAGTTTTTACGCCAACACAGGCGGTATAATTGTTTCCTATTAGCCATAAAAGGCGAATTCCTCCATATTGAAAACAGGCACCGGATTTTCCGGTGCCTGTTTTAGTTTGCTTATATTATTTTCTATTTTTAAGATAATTTTCCACTCCTGTTTTGTAAAGGTTTTTACCATAGCAGTCTATCACTACTGTCAGCGGCATATCCTTTACTTCCAGCCTGTGCAATGCCTCGGCGCCCAGGTCTTCATAGGCGACTATCTCCGCCTTTACAACACACTGGGAAAGCAATGCGCCGGCACCGCCTATGGCGCCGAAGTATACCGCACCGCACTCTTTCATTGCGTCTATTACCTGTTCGTTTCGCTTGCCTTTGCCTATCATTCCGGTAAGGCCGCAGTTGCGGATAAGGTATGGCGAATAGGCATCCATGCGATAACTGGTGGTCGGCCCGCAGGAGCCCAGGGCCTGACCGGGTTTAGCCGGTGTGGGGCCTACAAAATATATTGTGGCATCCTTCAGGTCAACAGGCAGTTTCTCGCCTTTCTGGTGGGCCTCCACCAGGCGTTTGTGGCCGGCGTCGCGGCTGGTGTATATAACACCTGACAGCAAAACCTCATCCCCGCTGTGCAGGTCTTTTACTTTGTCCAAAGTCAACGGTGTGCTTATATGTTTTTTCATGGCTATATCTCCTTTGACTTATGTCTTGTAACATGGCAGTTGATGTTTACCGCACAGGGCATACCGGCAATGTGTGTTGGCATGGCCAGTATATTTACACCCAAAGCTGTGGTCTTTCCGCCAAAGCCCTGAGGGCCTATTCCCAGCCGGTTTATCTTCTCCAGCAGTTCATCTTCCAGCCGCCGGTAAAAAGGATCTTCATTTGCCCGTGATACATCCCTGAGCAGTGCTTTTTTTGCCAGCAGGGCCGCTTTGTCAAAAGTTCCGCCTATGCCCACTCCCACAACAATGGGCGGACAGGGATTGGGGCCGGCGTTTGCCACTGTATCCAGGACAAATTTTTTCACGCCTTCCACACCGTCGGCCGGCACCAGCATTTTTATGGCAGACATATTTTCACTGCCGAAACCTTTGGGAGTAACGGTTATTTTCAGCCCGTCACCCTTGACTATTTCGTAATATATCATCGCCGGTGTGTTGTCGCCGGTGTTGGTTCTTCTCAGCGGGTCAGCCACACAGCTTTTGCGCAGGTATCCGTCGCGGTATCCCTGCCTTACCCCTTCGTTTATGGCGTCTTCTATGCTTCCGTCCACATAAACTTCCTGGCCTATTTCCACAAACACACAGGCAAGGCCTGTATCCTGGCAGATAGCCACCTGATTTTTGGCAGCTATGCCGTAGTTTTCCACCAGAAGTTCCAGTGTATTTCTGGCCGGCAGATAATCTTCCCGCTGTATGGCCATATCAATGGCCCGGCACACATCTTCCGGCAGGTTTACATTGGCGTCTATGCACAACTGTCTTACGGTTTTTGTTATTTCAGATGCGTTTACTACCCTCATAACCCGATATTCCTTTCTGCAAAAAAACAAAAAATAATTTCAAACAATATATTTTCATATATTAAGAATTATTTTTATTGTAATAACAATAAAACAAGTTGTCAATACAATTCACTTTTATTAGACATTTTGTTATATATGATGTATAATATATATACAATTTTACTAAGAGGTAATGATAATGAGCATCAGCATACTATCAACAATAGTGGGCGCTGTATTGGCGCGCACCGACAAAAGTCCTGTTATTATCGCTATCGACGGCCCTTCCGCCAGTGGAAAGACCTCCTTTGCCAACAGCATAGAAAGAGACTTTGACTGTAATGTTTTCCGCATGGACGACTTTTTCCTGACACCGGAGAGAAAAACTCCCGAAAGGCTGGCTACCCCCGGCGGCAATGTGGACTGGGAAGGCTTCAAGGAAAATGTACTGGAAAACATAATGAAAGGCAAACCTTTTACATACCAGAAATACAACTGTCAGACGGGCAAATATACCACTTCCGAAACAATCCAGCCCAAAAGGCTGAACATCGTGGAAGGTGTTTATTCCATGCATCCGGAACTGTCCGGCTATTATGAATATAAAATTTTCCTGGATGTGTCCAGAGAAAAACAGCTGGCCAGAATACTGGCCCGTTCCAACGAAAGAATGCTGCAAAGATTTAAAAGAGAGTGGATTCCGCTGGAAGATCTGTACTTTGACACATTTTCCACCAGAACCAAAGCAGATTTTGCCTTTGACACCACCAAAGCATTTTAACTAAAAATTTAATATTTGTTGTTAGAGAGGATTTATGAGCTTTACAAAACTGTTTTTGATTGCTGTCGGTCTTTCCATGGATGCCTTTGCCGTTGCTATGTGCAAAGGCCTTAACATGAAAAAGTTGAATTACAAGCATGGGGCGGTAATTGCACTGTTTTTTGGTCTTTTCCAGGGCGGCATGCCGCTGCTGGGCTGGGCTGTGGGCATATCCTTTGAAAAATATGTGGTGCGGATTGACCACTGGATAGCCTTTGTTCTGCTGGCTTTTATCGGCGGCAAGATGATTTTTGAAGCGCTGAAAGGCGAAGATGATGAATGTTGTGCCGACGACAAGCTGGATCTTAAAGACCTTACCGTCATGGCCGTAGCCACCAGCATAGACGCGCTGGCAGTGGGCATATCATTCGCCTTTTTGAAAATCGAAATTATCCCCGCTGTATCACTGATAGGCGTTACTACATTTATCCTGTCATTTGTCGGCGTTATTGTAGGCAACAACTTCGGCACAAGATTTAAGGAAAAAGCCGAACTGCTGGGCGGTGTTATCCTGATATTTATAGGTCTTAAAATACTGCTGGAACACCTGGGTATAATGGCGTAAAACAAAAAAACACTCTCGTTTGAGAGTGTTTTTTTTGCGCGTTTTTCATATAACAACTAACAATTGTTATATGATCATTTTAACTATTTCCTTTTTAGAAACAGTTGGGTGAAGCAAAAAAATTCCCACCGAGCTGTGCACGAAAATCAGAGGTGTGATGGGTTCTGTTAGCATAATTATTCATATTCTACCACAGCTGTAAAGATTCTATTTCAATGAAACATAACAAACAATGGTTGCAATATAGCAATTTATTTTGTTTAAAAAAGAAATTTATGCATCTTATCTAAAATATAATATATATTTTTTGTTTTTATAGCATTTAACTTTTTAATTTTAAATGTTATAATAAATATAAAGAATTTGGGAGGTTACGCCAATGTACATTAAGATTTGCTGACAGATTTTCTACCAGAGGTGAGGGGTATGAAAAATAGAAAATTGATCCTTGCAGTAGTATTTATGGCCGCTGCGGCCGGGGCCGGATTTATGCGGTGGAACTTTTTTATAAAACCGAAACCTGTCAACGACATAAGGTTTTGGCAGGACTTTGAAGGAAAAATCAATTATAAAATCGGCAATGAATATTCCGCCTGGTCTGATCATCCGGATTATGATGTGGATGATATTATAAATATTGTGGCCGAAATAAAGACAGGTGAAAAAGTCACCATTGACCCCACAGACTATCCGGGAGGCAATAAAAATTATATGATCGGGTTTTACGCCAACCGCAGTCAAACCCATATGACCGTGCGATTTTACGATGATTTCAAATATGTGGCGTTTTTGGACGAAATGTATTTTGAAAACTATATATCAGAGGCTGCCGGCGCCGTAGATGCTTATATTTTGGAAAATCCGGATTATATAAAATCTGTTTTCGATGATATAGATATATACATACCGCCGCAAACAGTGGACCAGCTACAGGAGTATGTAAAAAAATCGCTGTCACAGATGAGTGCAGGGCAATTCCAGCAAATTGCCCCCGACTTTGCTGAAAGTTACAGCGAATATGACCCGGAAACTGACAGCCAGCTGAAAATATCCATACCTGAAGATACCGATATAATGTTTTGCATAGAAAATCGCCGGCCGGTAAAGTACAGCACTTCTATCAGCGCTGAATTTAAAGACACTCGCATAACACTGTATCTGCGAGTGGAAAACGGGGAAGATGGATACTATGTATCGTATGCCAGAATATATTAAGTAATTACACTTCAACGAAAAGAGATCGAAAATGAAACATACTCGTTTGTTTACAACTTTAATTACCATTCTGTGTTTTTCTTTTTTGTTAACGCCTGTGTACGCATTGCAACCTTATGACGAAACGAATTTAAGCGCAGAAATTATAACTTCTGATGGCCGCGTAATTGATATATCTGAATATGTTTCTTTCTGCGAAGAAAGTTCTAACCAACCGATGAGCATACTGAGCGAATCTGATACGGAAAGTGTAAAATACAAAGTAGATATACCGTATTCAGTATTAATGTCATGGTCTGGGGGAACCGGATATGAGCCTGGAAGCGGGACTTATGGCGCTTTTGTCGCTGAAATTAAAGCTGTTTTTGAAAAAGTAGATGCACCTAACTCTATGGGAGCTATGAGCACAGGAAAATATGTTTCGAGCGTAATTTATAAGTATAGTTGCCCGACATATAATGTTTCAGTTAAAGAGATTGAGTTTTGGGCGGTCAGCACTGGTTATGAGCTTTTTACTGGAATACCTAATAGGACCCAGGATACAAGAAGTACAAAAACCAATCTTGCAACTGCAATTATGAATGATTTTGAAACTGGTATGAATACCGGGTTTACTGAATATATAGAGATAACTGATGATATTATAACGGATATTCGTGCGACAACTTATTTTACTTTAGCTCTTGGCAGCAGCGATGAGGTCGTGGTTACAGTCACAGCAAATGTTTTTTAATACTTTTTCAATATTTTGTCAAATACGCTGTAAAAACCGGTACTGCACTGAGGGGGATATAAGGCGTAATTTTAATATCTTTAAATTGTCCCGAAAAGTAAATATAAATCACCGCTTTTGGGAGTCATAATATGAGCTTAATCCAAACCCGTCCCGGATACTTGTTTTTGGGAGGGTTTGGATTTTTGTTTTGAATTTAAAATCGCAACAACTGATAGTCTTATTTTGGTTTCGTCCTATAATACAGAAAAGAAAGGAGATCCGCAAAACAAATAAAAAGCGGCAGCAGTCGCTTTTTTATTATTCACTATATCTGACATTCAATCTGATAACTAATATTGGCCAGAAAAAATAGTATTTCTATCATTATTAGTAAAATATTTTCATTTTCTCTTGCAATAGTCTATTTTACAAGTTTTGCCGCTATTACAAATCTCACATCTTCATCAGATGTGCAGGTGGACAGAATAAGAATTTGATCTTCTGTTGAAACATCAACTTCGAAATCCACATAGCTGTTGTCCAGCATGTATTCCAGCGTCCGGCCCAGCTTTTCCCGGTCGGGCGCCGGGTCTATGTAATCTATTGAAACAGGTATATCCGTAGCAGCGAATATCTGCCATATGGTCATACCTTCCAGCAGTTCCAGGCTGATATTCGGGTGCTGTCCGGCAAAACCCCGGTCTTTATATCGTTTCAACTTGCTGAACTTTTTCTCCTCCGGGTCGTCGCCTTTGGAATGTCCGTAAATTATATTAACTTGGTCGTTCAGTTTTTTCCCATCAGTACTGTTTATATAGTCAAGAAAATAGCAACCCCATATATTTCCGTTTCCGTTTTCATCCACCCTGAGATATTCTTCATTATCCTCACCGTGAAACAAAGGATTGTTTATTTCACAGCCTTCAATGGTAAGCCAGCCGATTATATCCGGGTTTTCCCGGTTGCGCTGCTGCAATATGCTGGGAGAACTTTGCTGGGAAGAAATACTGCTGTCCGGTAAATCTTTTTCCACGCATCCGACTGAAAATGCTGTAAAAAGTGCCAGCGCAGCTGCCAAAAATATCTTTTTCATTTATAGTCCTTTCCTGTAATTGACAAAAGCGGCCGGCTTTTTGCCGGTCGCTTTTTGTCAATAATTAAGCGCATAAGCTATATCAGCAATTAACACCTGTATTTACATTTGTTCTTCCGTCTGAAGCACCAGAACTGCCGCTGCCGGAGTTGTCCACTCTGTCAAATACGGGATGAAGAACTATCTCAGCATCTGCTTTTACATCTTCAACAAGTGCGGCCAGTTCGCTGAATGTAACTTTCTGACCGGCTTTAAAGAATTTATCTCCGATTTTCCAACCTGAAAGTTTGTAGCCGCTCTTTTCAAATTCTTTATATACAGAACTCTGCAAAACAGCGTTTTCATCTTTCTTCACTTTTATGCTCTGAGCTACTTCTTTCCGGTTTTCTGATTTGTCTTCCATGTATTTTACAGTGATTGTTTCCAGCTCCCGGGGTGTTTCGATGGGTTTTACACCAACATATACCCAGCCATCGTTAATCCGCAAATCACCTACCCAACCGGAGAATTCATAACCTTCGGGCAAAGTGATTTTGCTTGTGTTAACATGGATTGCATCTTTGTCAACTACCATCGGAACTTCGGCTACTGTTTTACCAGCCAGTTCATCATAGAAGTTCAGCCAGATTGTTTTAGTATTTTCAGCAGGTTTTACGCCTACATATACCCAGCCGTCATTTATCTGCAAATCGCCTGTAACACCGT
>CASFSP010000124.1 GCA_949297385.1 uncultured Oscillospiraceae bacterium | reverse complement strand
GCGCTGACAGTAAACGGATATACCTATGACGGCAGCCTTTACTTTGTGTGGGGGCTTTCCGGTGAAGGCGGCGTATGGCAGGTAACCCCTTCCCCGCTGGGGCTGACAAAAGCCGACAGTGAAATTACCAGCAGAACCGTTGCCCCTGACGGCAGTGTATTTGTACGAAAAGCCGATTTCGGACGGGAAAGGGCACGGCTTTACAGACAGACAGCGGACGGTCAGACAGAAATTACCGCAGAGGACGAAAGAATAATCATAAACCTGGTAAACTTCACCGAAAAATACCTGTTCTATCCTTCTTTTGATAAAGATCTTACCAGGCTGAATGTGTACAAAGTCAGCCTGGACGGCAGTGAAAGAGAACAGATAGCCAGTGTGCCGACAGACCGGTTTATGACCGTTTATTATGACAACGAGTGTGTATATATACAAACGGATGACGGTCTGATGATTTTTGACAAGGCCAGCGGCAAGCAGATGGGCACCCGGCAGACAGGCAATGAATATTACGAAATTGCCGACGGCAAACGGTTTTACCGCACAGGATATTGTATGGATATTCAGTCCGGTGAAAAGGTGCGTTACTGGCCGCAGACATAAAACACTGTCGTTTCTGAACAGTAAAAACACAGCCCTTAAAACTGACATAAAGCCAAAATCCCCGGTGCGGAGTGCCGCATCGGGGAAGTTTTTGTATTATTATCATAAATCAAAACAAATTTTGGAATATAATACAATTTTCCCTGATTTTTTTGTAAATTCTACTGCTTGTATACATTCAGGCGGTGGTATATACTGATACTGAATAAAATATAGACAAAGCGAGGGATATATTTATGAAATTTGGCAACAGACTCACAAAATTTCTGGCATTGGTTGCCGCTGTGTCACTGACTGCATTTTTATACGGATGCTCACAGGAGTCGGGCAGCTGGCAGAGCGGCGGAGAAAACCAGGCCACAGTAAACTACGCCAACAACTGCAACACTTTTGTTTCTGAAAGTGACAGCACCGTATTTGTGTCCGACACAACGAAAATAACAGCGGTGTCAAAAGCTGACGGCAGCACAGCGGAGATTTACAGCACCGGTACAAATCAATATATGGCGATACCCGCTTTCGAGGCATTCGGCGGTAGAGTGTATTTTGTCACAATGGACAGTATGCTGTACAGCGTGGCCGCTGACGGAACAGACCTGCAATCCGCGCGGCTGCCCCGGGGGCTTATCATTGACCACAACACAATGGTAGACGGCTATACCTACGACGGAAACCTTTATTTTGTGTTTGACAATGTAAGCACACAAAGCGTATGGCAGGTAAGCGAAAATCCACTGTCGCTGACAGAGGTGGATGCATCCATAGCAACAAAAATGGTGACGGCTGACGGCAGTGTATTTGTCTTGGAAACCGACCCGGCCACAACCGTAACCCACCTATACAGGCAGACCGCAGACGGAAAAACCGAAATCACCGGCGCCAAAGAAGCGATAATGTCAAACATGATAACCTCTGATGAAAACAATCTGTTCTACGCGGCGCATGAAGTGGATGATATGGCACTCAATGTGTACAAAGTTTCTTTTGACGGCAGTGAAAAATCTGTGCTGGCCAGCGTGCCGATAGGCATGTTCAAATATATCTATTATGACAGCGAAAATGTTTATATTGACACATTCGACGGAGTTCTGATGTTCAACAAAGAGACCGGACGGCAGACCGACGCTTACACACCGGATAATGCGGACTTTGAAATCGCAGACGGAAAAATATTTTTCTACATGGACGGTTTTTACGCCGATATACAAACCAGGCAAACGATTCGGTACAAATAAATATTTTCAAGTTCAAACATAAAGGCCCGGGACAATGTGCCCGGGCCTGTTTTTAAGTGCCTTGTTTTCAGGGTGTCCGTCTGCAAACACCCCTTTATGAACTTATTGTCTGGAACCCCAGCGGATATGCTGTATCCGCCGTTTGTTTGCTGAATACAGTCACTGACATGGATATGTCAGGTATGGCGTCACGCTTTCAGTCGGTCAGGGCGGCTCGCCACCGTTCCAGCTTCTCCCGGTATTTCACCGCCGCATTGGCCGGGCTGGTGGATGGCAGGCATATAACCTGCGCTGTACATTCCGGTACATTTTTGACAAAAACACTGTATGCTTTCTTGCCGTTCAGCAGTATTTTTTTGATATTCGGATATTTTGCAAGGAAAGACGCCATATCGTTGGAGCTCATATTTTTAATATTACTGTCCAGCGACCCCTGTCTTTCTCCGCTGTATACCACATCCCACAGGGCAATGTGATGTCTCAGCATCATCCGGCATTTTTCCCGGTAATCGTCTGTGTATTTTTCCCCCAGTATTTCAAACATTATCTTCCAGAAGCTGTTTCGCGGATGGGCATAGTACTGCCGCATACGCAGTGACTCCTCCCCAGGCAGGGACCCCAGTATCAGTATTTCGCATCGCTCATCCCGCAATGGGGCAAAGCTGTATTTCATAACGATGTTACCTTTCAGCAAGAATTTATATATATTATAATCCTCCTGCCGTTTCCCGGCAAGGCGGTTTAAATGCAAAAAATAAAAGCCCTGAAAACCAGGGCCTTTTATTTTGGTGCAGTTAGCGTTTCTGTATTCGAACCTGAATCATTATATTTTACAAATATTGGTTGGTTTGTTAAAATGATTATGGGATTTTTATGGGACAAAGATGGGATGAAATCCATATATTATT
>CASFSP010000123.1 GCA_949297385.1 uncultured Oscillospiraceae bacterium | reverse complement strand
CCTTCACTTCGCCGTCCTGTACAAAACCTTTGTCGTCCCCTCCGGTGTACACCATGCCGGCAAATTTCATAAACCGGTCCAGTTTTATAAATTCAGTGGTAATTTCTATCTCAATCATTTTTAAATCTTACGGGAAGTACCAGATAGGTAAAATCTTCCCCCTCCTTCGGGGTAATTCTGCAAGGTGCCAAAGGGCCTGAAAAGTCAAACACCAGCTCTTCTTTTTTAGCCGCTTTCAGCGCGTCCAGTATATATCTGTTGTTAAAGCCGATCTCCAGATCGCCGCCGTCCTGCTCTACCGGAATTTCATCGTAAACTTCACCCAGTTCGGTGGAACATTTTACACTTAAAGTATTGTCAGCCAGCGTCAGTTTTACCGGGTTTCTCAGCCTTTCCGTTATAATCAGCGACACCCTTTCCACCGCTTCGCCAAACTGTTTGGAATTGATGACCGCTTTTGTCATATAGCTGGACGGGATGGCTTTTTTGTAATCCAGAAAATCCCCTTCCAGAAGTCTGGAAAGAACGATAAATTCACCGGCGGCAAACATCACATATCTTCTGGAAACGAAAATTGTCAGTTTGCCGTCTTTTTCTCCGGCTATTTTTCTCACTTCATTCATTGCTTTTGCCGGTACTATCATGGAGAAGTTGCCGGAAAAGTCCACATCCCTTTCACACACTGCCAGACGGTAACCGTCCAGGGCAACCATTGTCAGGTGACTGTTTTCCAGCTTTATCAGCACGCCTGTATGAGCCGGCCTTTTTTCGTCGGTGGAAACGGCGTATATAACATAATCGCACATTTCGCTGAACAGGCTGTTTTCAATTTTTACGCTGTTTTCGCTGGCCGCGGACGGGAAATCCGGATAATCGCTGCTGTCAATACCTTTTATGTTGTACTGTGTTATACCGCTTTTTATCAGGCAGTTCATCCTTTCATCGCACTCGATGGATATTTCGCCGCCCGGCGCCTTTCTTACTATGTTTCCCAGCAATCCGGCGGGCAGGACCACATCCCCTTCCCTTTCCACCTGACATTCAAAGGTGGTTTTTATTCCCAGCTCAAAATCGTAGCCGGTCAAAGTCAGGGTTTCGTTTTCCGCTATCAGCAGTATGCCTTCGATGGCGGCCAGGTTGCTCTTGGTAGCCACGGCGCGGGAAACCGTTGCAATGGCCTCGTTCAGTTTTTCTTTATCACAGATTATTTTCATATTTTGTCCTTTCTGTTTATCAACATTTTGTTTTATGGTAAAAAAGAGTATTTTTCTCCATATCGGCTTTTTTCTTTATCCTGCGATATATTTTAACAGTAGTAGTAGTAGGGAGCCGGAAAAAGTTGAAAAGTCTGCAAAGCCTTTTCACAGGCTGAAAATACCTAACTTTTCCCTTGTTGAAAAAATGTTGACAGATTGTTAATTTCACATACCGGCCGCCAGCCGGTGTGGAAAATGTTGAAAAGTGTATGTTGAATGTTGAAAAGCATGTTGAAAATTTTTACCTTTTCAACGGTATATTTATTCATTTAAAACGGCTTTTTTATAAACAAAATGCATTTTTTAAAATAAGTGTACAATTTGTGACAGCATCCGTCCCGTTTTTCAACATTCAGGGCCGTCAAAGTTAAAAACTTTTTGTGTTTATATGGTTTTTACATTTTTGATAATGTCTTCAACGGTGTCGCGGTAGAAGGAATCTTCTTTCAGCCTGTCGGACACATTCCTGATGGAGTAAACAACTGTGGAATGGTCGCGTCCGCCAAATTCCTTGCCTATTTCTTCCATGGTCAGGCCGCACACCTCTTTTACAATGTACATGGACATCTTTCTGGCCTCGGCCACTTCCTGTTTGCGGTTTTTGCCCCTGACTTCCGCCATGGACACATTGTACACCTTGCCCACTTCCAGTATTATCTTTTCGATGGTAACCGGTGTGGACATCTGTTCATTGAGTATATCCTTTATTGCCGCCTGGGCGTTGGCCATAATCGGCGGTTTGCTTTCCAGGCGCTGCAAAGCGTCCAGCTTTTTGACAACACCTTCCAGCTGTCTTATGTTTGTCTTTACCTTGGAAGCGATAAATTCTATAACATCATTTTTTATGTCCAGCCTCAGCAGGTCGGACTTTCTTTTTATAATCGCGCATCTTGTTTCAAAATCCGGCGGCTGAATATCTGCCATCAGACCCCATTCAAAACGGTTGCGCAGCCTTTCTTCCAGGCTTTTTATCTCTTTCGGCGGACGGTCGGAAACCAGCACGATCTGTTTTCCGGCGTTGTGCAGCGCGTTGAATGTGTGGAAAAATTCTTCCTGGGTGCTTTCCTTGCCGGCGATAAACTGTATGTCGTCCACCAGAAGCACATCGGCCTTGCGGTATTTTGCCTGAAATTCGGAAGTTTTGTTTTCCCTTATGGCGGTTATGATTTCGGTTGTAAAAGTCTCGCCATCCACATATACTATGTTGGAAGCCGGGTTGTTTTTGCTTATTTCCGCTTTGATAGCGTTCAGCAGGTGGGTTTTTCCCAGACCGCTGTCGCCGTATATAAACAACGGGTTGTAAGCCACCGACGGGTTCTGGGCCACGGCCAGCGCCGCCGCATGGGCAAATTTGTTGGACGAGCCGACTATAAAGGTTTCAAAGGTAAAGGCGTATTCGCCGCCGTTGATAGGCTCTTTTACTTCTTCCGGCGCCCGTTTTACTTCCAGCTGTACTATCAGTGTAAATCCCAGCACATTTTCAAACGCTTCGGTCAGCAGCGGGATAAACCTGTCCTCCACCATACCTTTCAGCCATTCACTGGGCACATATACAATGGCCTTGTCCCCCTGTATTTTTCCCCCGGTCAGAGGTTCTATAAAAAGGGTGTAAGAGGCACTGACCATTCTTTCGCTGCAATAGTCTTTTACAGCTAAAAAAACATCGTTGAAAGATTCCATCTATACTCTCCTGAAATTAGAATTGATACTGCTTAATTATACCATATTCACCTTTAAAACTCAATATAAAATCACCATAATATATAAGATATTATATAATTATATACACTCTTATAAAGCGCCCTGCGGCGGCTGTACACCATACGGCCCAAAGCCGCCGCCAAAGGGTGTTTTGGCTGTTAATTTCTCACTTTTTACCCTTTGCCGGATTATTTTACCCTTGACAAACGGCAGGCATATATTATATACTTTTAATCTGCAAGGGACTGCCTTGCCAAAATCAGTCGGCAGCGGCCGTCCGGCCGTTTGCATATATAAAAAATAACAAGACAGGAGGACAAAAAATGAAAAGAACTTTCCAGCCTAAAAAGCGTTCCAGATCCAAGGTACACGGCTTTCTGACAAGAATGTCATCTAAAAACGGCAGAAAAGTAATCGCTAAAAGAAGATCAAAAGGCAGAGCTAAACTGGCAGCTTAATAACAGCCTTTGTTTGTTCTCTTATTTTCAAAAATAATAGTCTAACCAAATCAAGGCCACCTGTGTGTGGTCTTTATTTCTATTATCAGAAATTTTAAACATTTGCTGGGTTTGGTGTTGAAAACTTTTTTGAAAATACAGAGACAGCCTTTTGAAAAAGACAAAAAGATGAAATTTAAATCAATCAACAAAAACAGTCATTTTATCAGGGCGTACAAAAAAGGTCAAAGCTTTATATATCCTTCCCTGGTGGTATATGTGATGAAGCAGCGCTACGGCGGGCTGAGAATAGGCATAACCAGCAGCAAGAAAATAGGCGGCGCAGTAAAAAGAAACCGTTCCAGGCGCGTTGTGCGCGAAGCGGTGCGCAGTCTTGGTCTTGACAGGAATTTAAACTATGACCTGATTTTTGTCTGCCGCGGAAAAACGGCCAGGGAAAAGCCGGCGCGGCTGGCAGACCTGATAAAACAGCGGCTTACAGCCGCGGGGGTTATGAATGATACGACAGATACTGATACTGCCAATCAAAGCGTATAAAAAATACATCTCCCCCCTGCTGGGCCCCCGATGCCGCTATTGGCCCACCTGCAGCGATTACATGATACAAGCCATAACAATTCACGGCGCCGCCAAAGGTCTTGTCCTTGGCACATGGCGCATACTGCGCTGCAATCCATGGTCAAAAGGCGGATTTGACCCCGTCCCGCCCAAAGGGGCGTGGAAAAACAACAAAACGGCATTTTCTGATCAAAATGCACCGGAGGAAAAATGAATATTATACTTTCAATTATCTCAGAGCCCCTGGGCTGGATAATGCGCCAGATTTACCTTTTTGTGGGCAACTACGGAGTAACACTTATACTCTTCACCCTGTTTACCAAGGTGATACTCTTCCCCTTGGCCATAAAACAGAAAAAATCAATGATAAGAATGTCGGCATTCCAGCCGGTTATTCAGAACATTCAGAAAAAATACGCCAACAACCCTGCCAAGCAGCAGGAAGAGCTGGCCAGACTGCAGACAGAGCACGGTTTTTCCATGACCAGCGGCTGCCTGCCCATGTTCATACAGCTGCCGATACTGTTCGGCCTTATAGATGTTATCTATAAACCCCTGCATTTTATCCTGGGTGTAAGCAACGATGTTATCAGCCGGATCACACCCGTGGCCGAAGGCATTGTGGGCACTTTGTCCAGATACAGCCCCCAGTCCGGTATAATTGTAGCCATAAGGCAAAATCCCCGGGCCTTTGAAAGCTATCTGACAGAAGCCCAGATGTCTGCTGTCAGCAGCTTCAACATGAACTTTTTGGGCATGGACCTGACAGCTACCCCTTCACTGAAAGTGTTCAACACCCTGTTGCTTATACCGGTTCTGTCCGCGGCTTTCATGCTGATACAGATGATTGTTTCCACCAAGCTCAACGGACAGAAGATGGAAGGTTCCGCCAAGGTTATGCCTTTTGTTTCTGTGGCCATGTTCGGCTACTTTGCATTTATGATGCCTGCCGGTGTATCCATATACTGGATTTTCTCCAGCGTTTTCGGCATAGTTCAGGAATTTATACTGAGAATTTTCTTTGACCCGGAAAAAGAAAAAGAAAAGATCAAGGAAGAGATTGAACGGGCCAAAAAAGCCAGAAAAGAAAAGGAAAAACAGAGACCCGTCCAGGCGGCAAAAGCTGTCAAAGGCGACAAATATGTGGAGGACACATACACCGAAGAAGAGGCGCGGATAGTTAAAAAGCGTCTGGAAAAAGCCAGACAACTGGACAAGGAAAAGTACGGTGAATAATATGAACGAAGTAATTAAAACAGCTGCTACTGTTGAAGAAGCTATACAGCTGGCCCTGGATGAAATGGGCCTTTCCAGAGAACAGGTGACCGCCGAAGTCATAGAATACCCGGAGAAAAAATTCTTCTTCAAAAAACCCGCCAAAGTAAAGGTTGTAAAGATAGAAGAAGATTTTGACATTCAGGACCTGTTCAGAAAAGAAGAGAAAAAAGAAGAAAGAAAAGAAGAAAAGAAGCAGGAGAAAAAACAGCCTGTAAAGGAAAAAGCGGCCAAAGCCGACGCCGAACAGCCCACAGCCCCGGCACAGCCCCGGCAGGAGCCTGAAAAGGCCACCGATGACATGGAGGAGATAGACCTCAGCCGGGCCGGAGACAAGGTGAAATATGCAGTGGAATTTCTGCGCGGTATGATAGACCGGTTTTACAAACAGCCCTATACAGTTTCCGTTTACAAATCCCACAGCGGTTATGTAATCAAAATTTCCGGCGACGATATAGGCGTGCTCATCGGTCGCAAAGGCGAAACAATGGAGGCTTTATCCTATCTTACCGGCCTTGCTGCCAACCGCGGCGAAGAAGGCTTTGAAAAAATTTCTGTTGACATTGCCGACTACCGCCGTAAAAAGGAAAAGGACCTGGTGAACAGCGCCAAAAAAGCTGCCGCCAAAGTTCTGAAAACCGGACGACCCTTTGGTTTCGAGCCCATGAACCCTTATGACAGGCGCATAATTCACGCTGCCATCAGCGAAATAGAAGGTGTAAAGAGCGAAAGCAAAGGTGAAGGTGCACGGAGAAGGGTTATGGTTTATTCCACAAACCCCAGACCCCGCGGCCCAAAAGGCGGAAGAAAACCCTACGGCAGAGGCCCCAGAAGAGAAAAGGCCGCACCTCAGGTGCAGAAAACCAGGGAAGAAAAACTGGTTGACGAATCCAATTTCGGCCTTTACTCCAAAATAGACCTTTAATATGTGATATTTTCAAAGCCCCCGGCGGTATCAAAGCCGGGGGCTTTCACAATTTAATTACAGATAAGGTGTACAATAATACAGATAACAATGTGCTGAATGCAAACGGAGAGAAAGATGAAACTGGATTATAAATACAAACAATTGCTGCTGTGCGCCGTGTGCGCCATACTGGTGTACATTTCACTGACCAATCTTGAAGGTATACTTGCCTATGCCGGCACGGTCTATACGGTGTTAAAACCGTTTATTTACGGCGCTGTGATGGCTTTTGTCATAAATGTGCCTATGAGAAAGGTGGAAGGGCTGCTGTCCAAAGCAGGACTGAAAAAATCCAAAAGAATAGTGGCTTATCTTATCACCCTGATTATAATACTTGCCGCCATAAACCTGTTTTTCCTGATAGTTATGCCGCAGCTGATACGGACGCTGGGTATACTTGCCGGTAAGCTGGAACGGTTTATCAACACCATTCCCGCCCTGCTGGAGCAAAACAGGGAAAACCTGGGCTTTCTGTTCAGCTATCTGGAATCTTCACAGATAAACTGGAACGAATGGATTGCAAAAATCAGCGAAGGCCTGCAAAACTTCGCCCTTTCCCTGATAGGCGGCGGCGCCGGATTTCTCACCGGCTTTGTGGGCGGCTTTACCAATTTTATACTGTCATTTATCTTTTCCGTTTACCTGGTTATGGGCAAGGAAAAAATTTGTGCCGCGGCCAAAAATGTGGTGCTGGCCCTTTTCAGCCATGACAGCGCCCGGAGAATATTCTACATCGCCGGCTTGTGCAACAAGACTTTTTCCGGTTTTCTGTCCGGCCAGTGCCTTGAAGCGGTGATACTGGGTGTGCTGTTTGTAATAGCAATGACGGTTTTCGGTTTTCCCTATGCGGTGCTGGTGGGCACGGTTATCGCCGTCACAGCCCTTATACCTGTGTTCGGTGCCTTTGTGGGCGCCGGCGTCGGTATATTCCTTATAGCCATGGAAAATCCGATACAGGCCGTATGGTTCCTTATAATGTTTTTGATAATACAGCAGATTGAAAACAACCTTATCTACCCCCATGTGGTGGGCAGCAGCGTGGGCCTGCCTTCCCTGCTGGTTTTCATGTCGGTTATCATAGGTGGCAGCCTTATGGGCGTTTGGGGAATGCTTCTGTTCATCCCTTCCGCCAGCGTCATGTATACACTGGCCTCGGAATCTGTAAAAAAACGCATAGAAAAAGAACAAATCCCAACCGATAAGGGTTTTGACTCCTCCCCCGAAAAAGAGGTAAACCGTCAAGACAATGTTAAAGAAAATCTTTCACCTCAGCCGGCACCGTCACGGCATACAGAAAATTAAATATTGATTTTAAGCAAAAGAGTAAAAGCAGAAGTTTCAACTTCTGCTTTTTTTGTATAAACTTTGCCGAAAACCTTTTGTTATGTATAACAGCGAAATTTATTTTTTTGCAGCTTTCAAAAAAAATAACACCCTTATTTATTTTAAAAGGCGCCAAATATAGCAATTTAAATATATTTTTTGCTTTTTTATGCAAATCGATAAAAATAACAAAAGCCAAAATTATAAAAATTAGATATATCACCCAAAAAAATATGAATAATTTGTTAATAATTGACATTGTTTATTCATAAATGATGGAATATAATTGAATTAAATCATTTGAAATAAAAATGGAGGTAAAAACTTATGGCTAAAAAAGAAAAATTGATGAGTCTGTTCGACTTAACATTTATGGCCATGGGCGGTATCATCGGCGCCGGTATATTCTCTTCTGTGGGTTCTGGTATCGGTGTTACGGGACGCAGTATCACACTGGCGTTGATCGTCGGTATGGTATTCCAGATGTCACAGCAGGTTCGTTATGTATTTACATCCGCTATGTTTAAAGTATCCGGCGGTATGTACTCTCAGGACGCTTTGGTTCTTACACCTTTGCTGACAGGTGCGGCAGGCGTTATGTTGTTTATCAATGCTTTGAACTGGGCTGTTTACGGTATTTCAATCGCCAGCTACATGGGCGACTTGTTCCCGGTTTTGAAAAACTATCCCAAACTTACAGCTGCCGGCGCATTGCTGGTGTTCTTCGTAGTAGGTTATATCGGTGTTCGGGCATTTACAAAAATCCTCAACGCATTCGGTATTCTTAAATTCGTGGCTTTGGGCCTGTTTATATTCTACGGTATTACCAAGGTAAAAAGCGGCGGTTTTGAAGGCGAGCCTTATTTCTACGGTGGCACAGCAGACTTCTTTACAGCTGTTGCCCTTATGAGCTTTGCTTGCGGCGGTGCTACAAAGATAATGAATGTTCAGGCTTTGGCAAAAGATCCTAAGAAAGATATTCCTAAAGCTTGGTTGATCGCACAGTTGGCTGTTATGGTTATCTACGCATTGCTGGGTTATGTTGCATCAGGTGTTGCCCCTTACGGCGAAGTTGCCAACCAGAGCTTGGGCGCAATCGGTCAGTTGTTCATGCCCCCTGCAGTTATAGGCTTCTTTATCATCGGCGGTGCTTTGATGAGTATATCCACATCATTGCTCAGCTCTGTTCCCGGCACACCTTTGACACTTATGGGTATGGCTGACGACGGCTGGCTGCCGAAAATATTCAAAAATCGTTTGTTCGTATTTGTTTTGCTGTACATAATCAATATCATCCCTGTATTCCTGGGCTTCTCATTGGATCAGCTTATTTCCATGCTGTTGGTTCCCAGTGCTGTTGTTACAGCTATCAAAAACTTCCGCGGTATGAAACTGCCGGAAATGTATCCCGAAGAATGGGCAAACTGCTCTATCAAATGTTCTCCCGGCCTGTTCAAATTGTTGATGGCTATATCCATCGTAACATCTTTGATGACATCCCGGTTCTCACTGCGTAACTTGACACTGCCTATGGCTATCGGTTCTTTGGTTATGTCCGTTGTTACATTCGTATATCCTTGGATTCGTTTGAAACAGGGTTGCGTAAACATCGTTTCAACTGCTGACATGGAAAAAGAAGAAAAAGTAGAACGGTAATTAAAATCCAATAAAAATTAAGGGCGCCGACAGGCGCTCTTTTTTTATTGCACTGCGGCAAAAATTGTTATATTATAAAATCAAACAACCGGGGAGAACACAAACATGAAAATGCTGGAAATATACCGCCTTAAAAAGGAAAATTTGGCTGACAGGCTGGCCTCGTCCCAAAGCCTGTACGAAACCTGCGCCGTCATAAATGAAGCCTTTGAAAGCATGACCTATCAGTATCTGGCCAAAAACGGCCGGCAGCTGGAATTTCCGCTGAAAAATGCCGTTGACATCGCCCGCGCCTCCTTCCCTCTGCTGGAAAGCGCCCGGAAGTACAGGCTGTGGGAAAATGCCGGCGCCAAAAAGAAAAGACCGGCACCCGGCCTTATATGCGCATTTGCCGGCTTTGCTCTGGTTTTCCTTACTTTGGGCTATTATATGTTTTTGTATGATATAAAGCTGCGGCAGGCCAAAAACTGGCTGCTGGCGGTGCTGGCAGGCTGTCTGCTGATCTTTATATCCGGCTTTATGCTGTTTTTCAGGCGCAGGCCCAAAATTTCTGTGGAAATAAGCATTGACACATCAAAAGCACTCCGGCAGCTGGAAGAAGCCGCAAAGGAGATAGACAAATTTATGGACCGGTACCTGCAACGGCAACAGCGGCAGCAAGCCCGGCAGTCGGAAAACACCGACCCACAGCTGATGCAGCTGTTCAGCTACCTGTTGGAAGGAAAACTTTCCGGCGACGCAGATTTTATGTCAGAGCAGATTTCTCTGGCGGAAGAATACCTGGGACAGCATGGTATATTGGTGCTGGAATACGAAAAGGGCAGGGAAGCTTATTTTGACTTTCTTCCCTCCCGGGAAAACAAAACCATACGCCCGGCCATTGTAAAAAACGGCGCCCTTCTTGTGCGCGGCCTGGCAGGCATGGTACAGCAGTAAAATAAAAACACATTTTTCAGGGAGGCTCCGCCCTCCCTGTTTTTTTACAAAGATTTTACAAAATGATGTTTCCTGTGAAAATAAATATATTTTAAATATAATTTGTTATTTTAAATTAAAACTTAATATATGTAACATTTTATTTAATATGCATAATAATTTGTTCATAATTTGTCTATATTTGCGATTGCCATTATATTTTCTCCGATATATAATAATTAAAGATAAATGTCCGCGGTGGACAAACAAAATGAAAAGGAGAAAGAATATGGAAAAAAAGATGGGCCTTATAGACCTTGTGTTTATGGGCATGGGCGGCTGTATCGGCGCCGGCATTTTCTCTATGCTGGGCGTAGGTATCGGCCTGACAGGACGCAGTGTTGCGCTTGCGTTTATCATTGCGATGATTTTTAAAATGACACAGCAGGTCAGAATGATTATCATGGCCTCAATGTTTTCACTCAGCGGCGGTATGTATTCACAGAACGCTTTGATACTTACCCCCCGTCTGACAGGTGTTTCAGCTCTTACAACGCTGGTTTCATCATTCAGCTTCTCAGTTTTCGGCATCTCCCTTGCCAGCTACCTTTCACTGCTTATCCCGGCTTTGGCTCCCTATGAAAAAATAGTGGCCTGCGCAATGCTGCTGCTGTTCTTCTTTATTGCTTCTACCGGTGTTAACATCTTTGCAAAGGTACAGAACCTGCTGGGCATTTCAAAAATCGTTGCCCTTGGTCTGTTTATCGTGTTCGGCCTTATGGTCGCAAAACACGGCGGCTTTGAAGGCGAACCTTACTTTATCAACGGCGGTATCAGCTTTGTAACAGCCATTGCCCTGATGTCTTTTACCTGCGACGGTATATCCAACATCGTAAACATGGCGCAGGTTACAGAAAACCCGAAGAAAAACATACCCAAAGCCTTTATCCTGGCCAGCATCGCCTGCGCCCTGATATACGCAGCCCTGGGCTATGTTGGTTCCAGCATAGCTCCTTATGCCGAAGTTGCCAACCAGAACCTGGGCTACCTGGCTCAGCTGGTACTGCCTCCGGCACTGTACATCTTCTTTGTTATCGGCGGCGCCATGGCGTCTCTGTCCACAGCTTTGCTGGGCGGTATCACAGGTTTTGCCCCGCTGATCGCCGGTATAGCACAGGACGGCTGGATCCCCGCCCCCATGAAGAAACTTAAAAATGTTTACATAGTTATGGCAATAGGCGCTATACTGCCTGTTATCGGCGGCTTCTCACTGGACAACATCGTTGCCATGATCATGGTTCCCAGTATGGTACTGGGTATCATCACCAACTACCGCGCAATGAAACTGCCCGAACAGTATGCCAAAGAATGGGCCAGCACAGGCCTCAACATCTCCCCCGCATTTTACAGATTTATGATGTGGGTATCAATAGTGGCCAGTGCCCTGACAGGTTATTTCTCCCTGGCATCCCTTACACTGCCTTTGGCCATCGGCACAGTTGTAGCCACAGTATTCATCTATGTATACGCAGGCTGGTGCCTGAAAGCAGGCAAAGTGGATATCACAAGTACCACAGACCTGGGCTGATAAAACAAAACAAAAAGCCGGAATAACTTCCGGCTTTTTTTATTTTGCCTGTTTTTCAAGTTCAAGCGCTTTTGGACTTTATGAAATGTATAAAACAGGAAGTTTTGCACT
>CASFSP010000122.1 GCA_949297385.1 uncultured Oscillospiraceae bacterium | reverse complement strand
TATTGATCTCATACCAGAGTCTAAAGAATTCCAGGAAGAGACATATGTGCCAAATGCAGATTTTTCAGATACAAAAATGTGCCCGATAGGTTGCATCCAAAAATCGTGCTTATCGCCCCCATTATTGTAACCTATACCATAAAAATAATAAGTATAAGGTCGTGCAGCATATACAGAAGTTGTAATTACAGCATTATCTGCCGCACCAATAATATCATTCTCAAAAGAATGGATAATAATATTTCCATCTATCGTATTTTCGCCAAATAAAACGGTTCCGTCTTCAAGCGTTACAACCGGCCTATCTACAAGGCCCAAGAAATCGCCATCAACATTGCGTATAACTATAACATCTTTCGTCAAAGGATCATCTGACCAGCGTTCAACATACGCACCATTAGGCAAGTTCAATTTCGTATATACCGGTTCTGAATTAATTTCATTAAACATCGGAGCTTCTATACTAATATGATCTCCAAATTCTTTTAAGCTTATATTACTTTCCAAGTTATTTGTATCTACAAATTCAAAGCTAAAATTTCCATTTTCACCATACATCTGTATGCTTTGTGGAACGCTATAATTAGCATAAGCATGAAAACTGGATGAAATGATAAATAAAAACAACAAATATATTGAGACAATTTTTTTCATAAGTGTTACTCCTTCAGTTAGGATTAGTTAGCTGTATTCATGTTGTTAAGAAGATTTAGGTGCATCGGACTCACCTCCGCATAATGATGTACATATTAACTTTGTTTAAAGATTAATCGCTATATAAAAAAGCATATAAACCCCCAATTCTTTATATATATAATAACATAATATAATTTTTGTGGCAATATCTAATAAAATATAAGTCAAAGATTTTCTTTATACAATAAAACTTACCCTTTGCGGATAGTTTTCCGCAAAGGGTAAGTTGTTTTTACAGTTGCATGGGATAATTTTAAATCCTTAACCTTTGTATACAACGCCGTCTTTCATTACGAAGGAACAACGGCACATTGTGGTGATGTCATCATAGGGGCTTTCGTCAAAGGCAACTATATCAGCCAGTTTGCCTTCTTCGATGGAGCCTACCTTATCCCACCATTTCATCATCTGTGCATTTGTCTTTGTGCAGGCCACCAGGCTTTCGGTAACGGTGAAATTGCCGTATTTCTGCATCAGCCGGAATTCCTCCGCCTGTTTGCCGTGGGGATTAAAGTATGTACCGGTGTCTGTACCGAAGGCAATTTTTACGCCTTTTGCCCTGCATTTTTCCAGGTTTTTGCCATGGTTTTCCAGACATCTGGTGGCTTTTTCCACAGCTTCCTGAGGCAGCGCGGCGCCGTTTTCAACTATTTTGTATGCGGCAATGATTGTAGGTACCAGGTATGTACCGTGCTCAACCATCATGTCTATACATTCATCATCCATAAGCATACCGTGTTCGATAGAGGTGATGCCTGCTCTGATAGCGATTTTGATACCTTCTGCGCCGTGAGCATGGGCGGAAGAAATTCTGCCTCGGCTGTTGGGAACATCCAGTGCCGCTTTCATCTCTTCATAGGTAAATTCCGGTGCGCCCGGTTCGTCACCTATGGACATAACACCGCCTGTGGCCATTATTTTGATCTGGTCTGCGCCGTGTTTAAGTGTAAATCTGGCTGCATATCTGGCTCCGTCGGGGCTGTCTACGATTGTGCCCATACCTTTTGAGGTGGTGTTCAGGTTATAATGTCCGTCTGCATGGCCGCCTGTGGTGCCGATGCCCATGCCGGAAACCATCATTCTGGGGCCGAAGGTCTTGCCGGCATTTATGGCATTTCTCAAAGCCACATCAACAAAGCCGTAAGAACCTTCATCACGCACAGATGTAAAACCGGCCATCAGGTCTGCCTGGGCGTTTACCATGCTGTTGAACGCCATATCACCTTCGGAAAGTTTGATCATGTCATCCATACAGCCGGGATCGCCGTTCATCAGTGTGTGCATGTGGCTGTCAATCATACCGGGCATTACAAATTTGCCTGACAAGTCAACTACCTTTGCGCCCTCTGTATTCACTACGTCACAGGTTACTTTTACTATTTTGTTGCCCTCTACGACAACATTTACATTTTCTTTTACACATTCGTTTACGGAATCAAAAAATTTACCGCATTTCAAAACAGTTTTTCCCATTTTATTTTACCTCTTTAAATCAGTTATTTTTATAAATCACACCGTCTTTCATGACAAATACACATCTTGTCATGGCGGTGATATCTTCGCGCGGGTCGCCGTCAAAAGCGGCTATATCAGCATATTTACCTGCTGTAATGCTGCCCACTGTATCGCTTTTTCTCATAAGTTCTGCAGCTGTCTTTGTTGCACATGTCAGCGCTTCCAGCGGAGAAATGCCGAAATCTTTCATCAGCTCAAATTCATAGGCCTGTTTGCCGTGGAAATTGTAAGGTGTGCCGCTGTCTGTACCGAAAGCTACTTTTACGCCGGCTGCCCTTGCTTTTGTCACGCCGTTTTTGTGGTTAGCCAAAACCTGTTTGGCTTTTTCAACCATGTATTCAGGTATGCCGGCCCGTGAGCCCATAACGATTATTCTTTCAGCCGCGATGATAGTGGGTACCAGATATGTACCTCTTTTTGCCATTTCTTCGATACACTCATCATCCAGCATCATGCCGTGTTCAACAGATGTTACACCGGCTTTTACAGCACATTTTATGCCGTTGGTGCCGTGCGCATGGGTTGATGTGATAACACCATACATATTGGCAATGTCTATTACGGCTTTCATTTCTTCAAAAGTCATCTGCTGTGCACCTACTGTTGTACCTTTGCTCATAACGCCGCCTGTTGACATGAATTTCAACACATCAACACCATGTTTTATATTGTAACGGGCTGCTTTCATCATTGCATCGGGGCCGTCGGCAATGTTGCCGGAGGCTGCCAGCGGGGATTCGGTAAGGTAAGGGTTGTAATGGCTGTCAGCGTGGCCGCCTGTTGTACCAAGACATGGGCCGGAAACCATAAGTCTGGGGCCTACTACTTCTCCCCTTTCGATGGCATTTCTCAAGGCCACATCAACAAAGCCGGGGTCGCCGACTGTTCTCAGCGATGTAAAGCCGGCCATCAGGTCTGCCTGGGCCATTCTCATGGCAAAGAATGCGTGATCGCCCAGGGTTTTCTGTGTGCTGTTGGGGTTGGCCTCGCCGTTGGAGGACAGGTGCACATGGCAGTCGATAAGACCCGGGGTTACAAATTTATCAGTCAGGTCAACAACCTCGCAGTCCCGGGGAACTTCTTCTGTAAAAGGGCAAACTTTTTCCACTTTGTTGTCCCTTACAAAAACCATAACATTTTCCAAAACCTGTTCGTTTTCGGCATCAAACATTTTGCCGCATTTCAAAACTTTCAAAGACATAATTTTAAACTCCTTTTTCGTATAAAAATAAAAAGACAGGGATTTTGAATTCCTGTCTTTTTAAGGTTTTAAATTAGAATATCATCGGTGCGATGATGCCTGCGAACACAACAGATGCAACTGTAACTGTTGTAAAGCCGCCTACGATCATCTTAGGCATTACATAGTCCAAAGCTTTTGCCTTTTCTTCTTCTGTGAAATCTTTCATGGAAGAAACAACTTCTTTTGAAAGGACTTCTGTTCCGGGGTAGCCGTACAGGGCTGTCATGCCAACTGCGATGGCAACTGCCGGAGAGTAACCGACGAATTTGCCTGTGATACCAGCCAGGATGCCGATACCCACAACGCCCAGTGCGAACATACCGATAATCGGAACGAGCATCCGCATAAGGTCTGACGGTGAAATGCCGGCAAAGCCGTTGAACATCAAACCGTAAATAGCCATCATACAGATACCGTAACCACCGGCAGACTGCAACATATTTTTCTGCAGGAAGTTTACTTTTCTGAGCAGAACACCAACGATGAGGTAAGAAACATTAACATTCAAAGCGCCGCCTGTGAGATTTGTAAGAACATTGGCCAAAACAGCGGCAAATGCCAGTTTGAAGAATTTGTATGTAGATGAATCAAAAACACCTTTGGGATCTTTGAACAGATTTGTTTCGGGCAGTTTGAATGCGCTCTTTACTTCGCCTTCATCAGAAAATCTGTTTTCGGCTTTCATCTTTGCCAGTTCTTTTTTCAGGCAGAAAGATGAGATAGGCATACCTATCATAGACTGCAAGCCCATGATCAAAGCTGCATAACCGGCCAGGTCAAGTCTGCCGGCTGCTGTGGCAACTTCGGCCACGATCTGGTAGGCGATAACGCCGCCGGCGATTGGCGGGGCTGCGCAAAGGGCATATTCTCTTCCGAAAAGTGCAACACCGGCTGTAAATGCCAGTATACCCAAGCCTACAAGGCCTGCACAACAGATAAGAACTGTTTTCCATTCAGCAAGCAGGTTTTCCAGGTCGATGGAAGTACCCATGTTGACAATCAAAAGAGCAACACCGTAAGCATTGAGTGTAGCCATAAGGGTGGAGTCAACAGCCACCGTTTTGGGTATCATGTTTGTCCAGAACAGTGCCAAAGCAATGACAGCGGCAAAAACCATCGCGGAGATGTAGCCGTTTGTTTTGCTTGACAGCCATTCACTGACACAGAATACAAGCAATATAATTGCAAAACATATTAATGGGGTCCAAGTTAACATATAAATAATCCTCTCTCAATAAAAATTCAAAAATTAAATTACTGTTTTACCGAAACAGTATCGGTAGATCATCGGCTTAAAAAGACATATTAAATTGTCAAGGTCCAATTTAACTTTTTTACAACATAGTTTTGCGCAGTAAACATTTAGGCATAGAATGTCGCTAATGTCACTTTTCACCTTTGACCACCTCCTGTGCGGTTCAGCATTTATTTTGAACTCAAAACTTGGTATAAACATTGGACTGTTGCATATACCAAATTTTGATTTGTATAAATTATCACATTTTTGTGCTGTATAGTCAATAAAAAAATTCAGTGTCCTAATATCAGTGTTTTTGTAAAATATTATAGTTTTCAACGTATTATACTCGTAATTTTAGTGCATTTTTTATAAATCAATATATGTATAAAGTGTGAATAAATTATTTCATTTTATTCAAATTAACAAATTATACACATTTTAGCTATAAAAGTTTGTTAAAATTTGTACCAGGTTACCAAAAAGGATATATAAACACATACAGATAATATATAATAATATTATTTATTTTATTATTTTGTATATAAATTACAGTTTATGGAGGAAATATGAGAAAAGAGGAAATGCAGCTTTTGACTTCTGCGCTGAAATATGAACAGGGGCACCGCAGGCGAACACAGCATATTTTGAAAGTATACGCCATGGCCAGGCTGCTGGGACGGGCGCGGAATATAGACGAAAAAGACCAGTATCTGCTTAACCGGCGGGCTGTTGTCCATGATATAGCCATAAAGTACTGCAAGGAAAACTGCGAAGATGCATCAGCAGAAAACCAGAAGAAGTACTGCGGAATGCTGACAGAGAAGTTTTTGCTGGAGGCCGGGTACGACAGTGAATGCCTGCCGCCGGTAAAATACATGGTGTATCATCATCATGATTATCATATTGAAAAAGATATTTTGCTTCAGCTGCTTATGGAAGCGGACATCATTGTAAACTGCCTTGAGGAAGGCTGTGAAGGCAAGGATTTGGATTGCATAAGCGGCATATTTGTTTCACAGGCAGGAAAAGAGCTTTTTGACAGCATAATAAAAAAAGAGGGCCGCTGACGCCCTCTTTTTTAAAACCGATAAAAATGCTTTTTCATGTCAACTTTGCCGTCCGGCAAAAATGTTATTCCCTCTTCACTGAGCAAAAATCTCTGATAGTCCCGGCCGCCTATTCCGAAAGTACCCGGCAGACTGCCGTCTTTCTGTACGACTCGGTGACAGGGCACACCTTTTTCATTGCAGTGAGCCAAAGCTGTTCCCACAACCCTGGCTGCTCGCGGACGCCCCGCTTTAAGCGCCACTGTGCCGTAGTTGGTCACACAGCCTTTGGGTATGCTTTTGACCAGGCTGTAAACCTCTTTATAAAAACTGCTCATTTCAGCTTTTCAGCCGGCAGGCTGTTGTACTCATTGCCGTCCAGGTCTTTCAGGTGTATACCCTCATCATCCATAATCATATAGCTGTGGGGGCTGTTCTCCTTTGGAATGGACACCGAACCCGGGTTGAGGTAAATGCACTTGTCCCCTGTCTGCAATGACGGCACATGGGTGTGGCCATGAAGCAATATGTCTTTTTCGCCTATCATAGGCATATTGGAAAGGTTGTGCACATGACCATGGGTTATATATATCATTCTGTCATACCGGTACAGCAGCCGGTAATCCGCCAGTATCGGGAATTCCAGCACCATCTGGTCAACCTCACAGTCGCAGTTTCCCCTTACACACAGAATATCATGCTTTATTTCATTGAGCATTGATATGACTTTCTTTGGCCGGTAGCCGTCCGGCAGGTCATTCCTGGGCCCGTGGTAAAGTATATCTCCCAGAAGTATCAGCTTGTCAGGCTGTTCGGCTTTGTATCTTTCCAGCATTTTTTCACAGTATAAAGCAGAACCGTGAATGTCGGAAGCTATCATAAGTTTCATACAACAATCTCCTTTACGGGTATGTTTGATTTACAGTCTAACTTTATCATAGATAAGCCGCAAAGTAAAGGTTGACAGTTTGTTTTGGATGGGTTAAAGTAAAATTATCACAAAAATCAGAAGGAGGATCAGTATGGATAAAAAAGATTTTCTTAACAGATTTTTACAGTTTGAAAACACCTATCTGGACTTCCCTTTTGATGATGACAACTGGGCCGCAGTCAGGCACAAAGACAACAAAAAAGTTTTTGTTTTTGTCTACCGAAGAAACGGCGTACTGTATCTTAATTTTAAAAACACGCCTGAATGGGCAACATTCTGGCGAGAAAGCTTTGAGGCTGTAAGTCCGGCATATCACATGAATAAAGAGCACTGGAGCACTGTTGAGGCCGGCACGGATGCGGATGACGAGCAGATAATACAGATGGTGTATGACAGCTATAAGCTGACTTTAAGCAAATCGAGGAAGAAAAAATGAAATTTCAAGTAAAACAGGCTTTGCAGAAAGCATATGCTATGTGTGATGAGATGGAAAAAAGCGGTTTATGGACCGGGAAAGGAAAAACGGCCCGCGAGGCTTTTCGCAGTGAATTGTTTGAGTATCTGTTAAACCTCAGCTTTTATGACTCCAAAATAACCGTAGCAGAATCAGAATTTATAAAGGAATTTCTGGAATATGATTTTTCCGTCAGCCGGCTGAGAGAATATGCGGTGGCAAACAGGATTTACGGACCGGCGTTCAGCAGTAAAATTCCATCATGTTTCAAGCGGTTTGTGCAGGCAGACAATACTTCCGCCACAGACAACGCGTCGGAAATTTTACAGCTGTACAGAGAAATCGGAAACGAGTTTATAAGCTGTGACAGCAGGCAGGAAAGCGAATACTATGCCGTGCAGACCTACTGCGACAGGCTGGAAAAATATAAAAACAGCCGGCTGGCTGACAGTGCAAAATCCGCATTCTCCTCTTTTGCACAAAGCGCCGGCAGCCCGGCGCCCAAAGCTGAACAGCCCCAGCAGGCAGAACAACAAGCTCGGGAAGAAAAGGAAGAAACCAAAGAAGAAAGCCTGGAAGAACTTTTGCGGCAGCTTAACCGGCTTATCGGCCTGGAAAATGTAAAAAGTGATGTCAAAAGTCTGGTAAACCTGGTAAAGATACGCAAAATAAGAAAAGAGCGTGGAATGGAAAGCCCGGATATGAGCCTTCACATGGTCTTTTCCGGAAACCCCGGCACCGGAAAAACCACCATTGCAAGGCTTCTGGCCAAAATATATAAGGCGATGGGATTATTGTCCAAAGGACATCTGACCGAAACGGACCGTGCCGGTCTGGTAGGCGGATATGTGGGTCAAACCGCTTTGAAGGTGGCAGATGTGGTGAAAAAAGCCATAGGCGGTGTGCTTTTTATAGACGAAGCCTACTCCCTTACCGTTGGAAGAGGAGAAAACGATTACGGGTTTGAGGCGGTGGACACCCTGCTGAAATACATGGAAGACAACAGGGATGACCTGATTGTAATTGTGGCCGGCTATCCCAAACCGATGGAAGAATTTTTAAATTCAAACCCCGGCCTGAAATCCAGGTTTAACAAATTTTTGTATTTTGACGACTATTCCCCCCGGGAGCTGGTGGATATATTAAAGCTTAATGCGTCAAACTCCGGGCTCAGTCTCAGCCGGCGGGCGGAAAAGTTTGTGAGCGAGTTTTTCACCGCCAGGTGTAAAAACCGACCTGAAAACTACGCCAATGCCCGCGATGCACGCAACTTTTTGGAAAAGGCGCTGGTCAACCAGGCCAACAGGCTGGCTGTTTTGGAACAGATAACCGACCGGCAGCTATGCACACTGGAAAAAGAAGATTTTGATACGATAATTTTATAAAAAAACGGCAGGCTTTGCAGCCTGCCTGTTTTTTATTTGATAAGATGATAGTTTTCCTGCCTGCCGGCCAGAAAATAAGTTTTGCCTTTGGTGAACAATATGTCTGTTTCCAGCCCCAGGCTGAATGTTATGTCCC